>JAAYMP010000112.1 GCA_012521315.1 Bacillota bacterium | reverse complement strand
TGCCGGCAGGCCGTTAAAGCCGGTGAACAACTCTCCCCGCAAGAGGCGGCGACTTTGATCCGGAGTTTGCGCCAGACCAAAGTACCGCAGACCTGTCCCCACGGGCGGCCGACGATGGTGGCGATCAGCAAAACCGAGCTGGAGAAGATGTTTAGACGGAGGTAGCAAAATGGTGCCGCTGGTCGTTTTGGTTGGTCCAACCGCCGTCGGTAAGACGAAATTGGCTGTTAATCTGGCTTTACACTTTGGGGCTCAGATCATCTCCGCCGATTCGATGCAGATCTACCAGAGCATGGATATCGGAACCGCCAAACCCACGGTTGAGGAGCGGAAAGGCGTTCCCCACCACTTAATTGACCTGGTTACGCCGGACCAAGCTTTTACCGTCGTTGATTACCAGGAGCACTTTAACCGGGTCCGGAGCCGTTTAGCGGAGGAAGGAATCCTGCCGCTGCTGACCGGCGGCACCGGCCTCTACATCCGGGCGGTGACCCAAGGATTTGTCTTTCCGGCTCCTCCGCCGGACCCGGATTTGCGGGCGGCGCTGAAGCAGGAAGCGGAGGAAAAGGGGTATGAGACGGTCTACCGCCGGTTGCAAGCGCTGGATCCGGTGGCGGCGCAGAAGATTCACCCCCGCGATCTGAAGCGAACCCTGCGCGCTTTAGAAGTGATTCTGGCGACCGGACGCCCGTTCTCCGCGCAACAGCAGGCGCAGCACCGAACACTGCCGCCCGATGTCATCTACCTTGGCCTCCACCGCGAACGGGCCGAACTTTACGACCGGATTGACCGGCGGGTCGACCGGATGATCGCCGCCGGTTTGGTTGAAGAAGTGGCCTCCCTTTTGGCGCGGGGTTACGGCCCCGAGTTACAGTCGATGCAGGGTTTGGGTTACAAAGAGCTGATCCCGGTGGTGCAGGGGCGCGCTTCCTTACCCGAGGCTATTGAACTGCTGAAGAAAAGAACGCGCCATTATGCTAAGCGGCAGGAAACCTGGTTCCGCCGGGAACCGGTGGCGGAATGGTTCCTCCTGCGGGCGGGGGAAGAGGAGAAAACTTACCAAAAGATCTTGGCATTTTTAGAAGGGAGAATTAACAGGATGTCGAATAGAGTACGGTAGTTATTGGTTTTTTTGGGAAAAGGGTTTGTTGTTATATTATGGAGGTGGAATGTTATGACTAAGCCCGTCATCAATTTGCAGGATGGATTTTTGAACCAGGTACGGAAAGAGAGTGTTCCGGTCACTGTTTACTTGGTGAATGGTTTCCAAGTCCGGGGTTTGATCAAGGGATTTGATAACTTTACCTTGATCATGGACAGCGAGGGTAAACCGGAACTCATCTATAAACACGCCATTTCAACAATCATTCCGTCCCGGCCGTTGCGGGAGTTTAGTGGTGACCCGAAAGAGGAAGAGTAAACGGCGCGCCAACGGCCAGTTGGCGACGGCGCAGTTTCGCCAAAGCGGAAAACGGTAATTTTGCGTTCCAACGTTTGAAAAAAGGGGGAAAAAGGGGTGGCTTAGCCTGCCCTTTTTTAATGTGTCTGGATGGAGTAAAGGGGGCACGCTTCTTTGTCGATCACTAAAACATCAGGATTGGACCTCATTAAAGAGGCGGAAGCAAGTTTGGCTCCGGTTTTTGCCGGCTTCGAGGAGGTTGCCCTTTTCAACCAAGAAAAGGTACTGACGGCCTTCAAGGCCGAGCGGGTCGGGACCCACCATTTTACCACTTCAACCGGCTACGGTTACGGCGACGTTGGCCGGGAAACGCTGGAACGGGTCTTTGCCCGTGCTTTTGGGGCGGAGGCGGCATTAGTCCGCCAGCAGATCGTCTCCGGAACCCACGCCATCAACCTTGGGCTCTCCGGCCTCCTGCGTCCCGGAGACGAGTTGATCTTTGCCACTGGTCTGCCCTACGCCACCCTGCGCACCGTCTGTGGGCTTGAAGGAAACCGGCCGGGAAACCTTCAGGAATACGGGGTCAAGATCAAGGTCATTCCCCTCCGGCCGGAGGGAGAGATCGACCAGGAACGCCTGCTCGATGCCCTAACCGCCCGGACCCGGATGGTGGCTTTCCAGCGGTCCTGCGGTTACGAGAACCGGCGTTCCTTTACGATCGGGCAATTGGCGCCGGTCTTTGCGGCGTTACGCCGGTTGCCAAAACCGCCCGTTATTTTCGTGGATAATTGTTACGGGGAATTTGTTGAGCAGGAAGAACCTCTGGCGGCGGGTGCCGACCTGATCGCCGGGTCGTTGATTAAAAATCCGGGGGGCGGTTGGGTCCCCTCCGGCGGTTACCTGGCGGGGAAAAAAGAACTGATTGACCTGGTGGCGGCGCGGCTCTATGCCCCTGGTCTGGGCGGGGAGGTTGGCCCTTCCTTGATGAATCTGCGCCTGTTTTTCCAGGGCCTTTTCGATGCCCCCCACCGCGTTTATGAAATGTTAAAAGCGGCGGCCCTCTTTGCCTGGGTCTTTGCCGAACTGGGGTTTGTGGTCGCACCGACGGCGACGGAACAGCGGACCGATGTGATCCAACGGATTGACCTCCGCACCGCCGAATGGCTCCTGACGGTCTGCCGGTGTATACAAGCGATCTCGCCGGTCGACAGTTTTTTAACCCCGGAGCCGGCCGAAATGCCCGGTTACCAGGAGCGGGTGGTTATGGCCGCCGGGACCTTTATCAATGGCGCAACCAGCGAGTTAACGGCCGACGCCCCCTTTAAACCCCCGTATAGCCTCTATTTTCAGGGAAGCCTTTCCTACCTCCACGCCAAGATCGGCTTGGCTTCCATCTTAAAGGAGTTAAAAAATGATCTTGGCGGCAGGAAACGGTAGGTTGAACGGGAATATATAATACAATTCCCGGGAGGAGTGATTTGGTGAACGAGACTGCCGTTGTGCTGTTGATTATAAAACTAATGCTAACCGGCGGGATCATGTTTTTTCTCTATCAAGACGCGCGCGCCCGGGATTATGCCTGGTTTATGTGGACTTTTATTCCCGTGATTGCCGTTTTTGCCGCCGGGTTTGCCGGTTCGATCATAACCTTGGCCCTTATCTTCCTCCTGTACTTGCTCACGAGGCCCAAAGGGGGACTGGTGAAGTGTCCCCACTGTGGCAAGAAGATCCATAATGTGCTGGCGTTTTGCCCCTATTGCCACCAATCGGTCAAGCGCGAGTGTTTACGCTGCCATGATACGGTGGACTGGGAGGCGGAACGTTGTCCCCATTGCGGATCGGCCAATTTAACCAAATTCTAAACGCGGATAACAGCTGCCTTTTTGGGCGGCTGTTTATGTATTGAGCCTTAATATAATGAACTATAGAGACCGGAAGAAACGGGATTCTCTCCCGTGGCCATTTGTCTGGATCATCAGTGGAAAGGGGAGGGTAAAGATTAACTATGAGTTTTTAGTGCGTTTGACAGTGGCCACGCTCCTCGGTTCGATTATCGGTTGGGAGCGGGAAAAACAAGGTCGTCCGGCCGGTTTGCGGACCCATATTTTGGTCGCCCTGGGTTCCTGCCTCATGATGCTCATTTCAATCTATGGTTTTTCGGGGGTGACTGCGCGGGATCCGGCCCGGTTGGCCGCTCAGGTGGTTAGCGGGATCGGTTTTCTGGGGGCCGGGAACATTTTACGGGAGGGAACCAGCATTCGTGGCTTGACGACGGCCGCCAGTCTTTGGGTGGTCGCCGGAATCGGTTTAGCCTGCGGAACCGCTTTATATCTAGCGGCGGTGGCCGCCACCATTGTTGCCTTCCTGGTGCTGGTTCTCCTGGATGATCTTGAGCTGAAAATAAAAGATTTTTCCGCGGTCCGCGTCCGGGTGGAAGTAGCGGACCAACCAGGAATGTTGTCTGCTTTTACGCAAATCTTTGGCAACCATGGGATCAATATCAAAAAAATTCAGATGAAGATTAATAGCGAAAACAAAATTGCCCATATTTCTCTGCAAATCAGAGGACATAATATCGATAAGGAAAAAATTATTGAAGAAATAAGTTTATTGCCGGGGGTCTACAGCGTAGAATGGAATTAACGGGTGGCTGTTGAAAAAAGGGAGGAAAGCGTAGTGGGAGAGATTATCCCTTTTCCCGTGAAAAAGAAGGATGCCCAAGCCGGACAAAAGGAGTTAACCGACCAAGTGATTCGGGAGAAGATTTTGGCCGGGGAGGCCGAGTTGATCGGTATTTTCAAGCAGAACGGCTTCCCATGCTCCTGCTACCGGATGGAGTTTGATGACCAAGCCTATTACGTCTTCGATCTGACGACACCAGAGCGGAAATGAAGGAGAAAGGAGGGGAGCAAAAGTCCGGACCAAGAAAGATTAAATTTTAAGGAGGAGATGCGCCATGTGTCAAGTGGAAGGAGAAGATCTGATCCGGGCTTTGAAGCGCTTTAAAAGCCTGGCCAAGCAAGATCTTCTCGCAAGCGAACGGACGAACGATCCTTTTTTCTGGAGAACGCACGCCGAAGCCCGCCGGAAGGAGTACACCAGACTGATTGAGCTGGTTGAAGATTCCGGCGTGGAAAAGGCGTGCGTTTATGCATTAAAGACATATAAGAGAATCCGCTTAAATAACAGGACTGAGCGTAATCCGGAACAGGAGGGCGCCCGGCAGGCGTTGGAGCTGTTCTTTGAGATCATCGGCAGTACGCCCGGGCGTCTTGGGAAATGGCTCCAGGAAAGAAACGTTGAACTGGAAGGACCGGAGGTGTTTTTCGCTCAGGAAGCCCAACTGGTACAGGAGCAGGTTTAGCGAAAAGACGGGTCACAACTGCGCTGACCGCGCTTGGCGCGCTGACCGCCATGATGAACGGTATCCCATTCCATGATCCCTTCGCTTGAAGGGTCCAGCAGGTGGGGGCTGTTGATCAGGGGCGGTTTTTTTGCGGCTTGTTTTACTTTTTTTGACGACGGTAAAGCACCTTTCTGCGGACCAGCATATACTGTACTAGTCCTAAACTTTGGTTTAGGAACGGTGCGGTTTTTCCCCGTGGACGGGGATTTGGTCGGAGAAAGGAGGCCAAAGTGAATAATGGATTATGAAGTTAACCGGGAAGAAGAAAAACAGGAATTGGCGCCGATGACAGAAGAAAAACAATCACCAGGAGTTGAGCAAGCAGCAAAAGGGAAAAAGAAGAAAAAGGCCACGCGCAACAGGAAAGCCAGTCCGGAGGAGGCCGGGATGGCAGCAACGGAAGAAAGCAAAACCGCGGCCGGTGGTGGCCGGGGAAAAGAGATGGTCGGAGCGGAAAACGAAGAAAAGAGTACCGGTAACGGGAACGCGGGAGATGGAGAAAGCGATCGCCGGGAGGGTAGTCGGCGCGCAGGGAGCGGTGATGAAGAGAAAGCCGGGACGGGGCTGGCCGGGTCTTTTCCGTTTGAACCGGAAGCGGGGACGACTTTGGTGATGCCCGACCGTGTTCAGTGCGAAGTCCCGACCGAACCGGCGGCACCCGCTTGGGCGGAGGATTTTAACCCACAGGTGACCCGGATTCGGGTGAATGGGACGCAAGGACAGCAAGGGGAGATGGCCAAGGATCCGGGGGTCGTCCAGCAGTTGAAGGGAGCGGAGGTGACGATTGGCGAGCGGGTGGTCCGGGTGCCACAAGCGGTTCGCCCCACCCAGTTGCCGAGCCCGGCCATTAAAGTTCGGAATATCACCGGCGAAGTGCGCAATGTCACGGCCGAAGTGATTAAAGACAAGGTCATTGTGCAAGGGGTCGTCCATAAACAGATCTTCTTTGTGGGTCTCGACAATATTGTCCGTCATTTCGCTGAAGACGTCTCTTTCAGCACCTTTATTGAGATCCCCGGGGCGGAACCGGGGATGAACGTCCAGGTGTTGCCCAGGATCGAGAAGATCTTATTCCACCTGACCGCGGACGGTTTCTTTGTCCAGCAGAAGATCATTCTGGAGATCTTTGTCAAAGTCACCCAGTTTGTCCAAGTCGGCCTGGCGCTGGGAACCGGTCCTTTGCTCCTGTTACCGCGGGTCGTCGGCGAGGGAGTCAAGCAGGAACTGGTGGAGGAGATCGTTACGCTCACTGTCCCCGCCCTCAAAGTAGATGAGATCCGGGGCGAGATTCGCGATCTTGAGACCGAAGTCATCCCCGACAAGGGGATCGTCCAAGGAATCACCCATAAACAGATCTTCTTCGTGGATCTGGAGAACAACGCCCGTCACCAAGCCGAAGACGTACCCTTCAGTTTATTCCTGGATCTGCCCGGGGTCAGTCCGGGGGTCGATCTTCAGGTTCACCCCAGGATCGAGGGGATTTTCTTTGAACTATTGTCCAGTACGGAATTGAGGCAGAAGGTAGTCGTCGAGGTTTTTGTCAAAGCGACCGAAGCAATCCAGGAGCGGGTCGCCATCGGGACGGGACCTTTGTTCAAAGTCCAGCAGGTGGTGGGGGAAGGCCAAAGGCAGATTTTGAACGAATCAGTCCTTGTTTTGGAGCGCCCCGCCCTCAAGGTCCGGGAGATCGTCGGTGAAATCCGAAATGTGGTTGCGGAAGTGATCCCGGATAAAGTGGTGATCCAGGGTGTGATCCACAAGCAAATCTTTTACATCGGGACGGACAATATCGAATACCATCAAGCGGAGGATTTGCGTTTCAGTCTTTTCATCGATCTCCCCGGCGCATTGCCCGGGCTAAACGTCACGCTCCGGCCCAGGATTGAAACGATCCTCTTTGACTTGGAAACCGAAACCACGGTGCGGCAGAAAGTAATTGTCCTGTTTACTGTGGTCGTGACGGAGACGATTCAGGTTCCGCTGGTGACCGGCGATTTCTCCCTCTTCAAACTGGAGCAGGTGATCGGGGAAGGAATCCGGCAAATCCTGGTCGAGCAGCGGGAACGGATCCCGGTCCCGGTTGTCCGCAATGTCGTGGTGGAAATTGTAGTTCCGCCGGCCGGGATTGTCACCGGCCAGCAGCAGGTAATCGTGGAAAATGTCGTCGAACTGCCCCAACCGGCGATCAAAATTAAGGAAGTGCAAGGGGCCATCTCCGATCTGCGGGCCCGGGTAATCTTCGACGGTGCGGTGCTGGTCGACGGGATCATCAACAAACAGGTCTTCTTCGTTGGCGAAGACGGGATTGTCCGTTCGGTGACGGAGCAGATTCCCTTCTCCATCCTGGTGAATGTTCCGGGAATTACCCCGGATACGCCCTTTACCGTTACGGTTGAGCTTGAAAACATCTCCTTTACCCTCTCACCCGACGGCCGTTTCCTCCGGCAGACGATTGTTTTGAAGGCGGAAGTGACCGGGGAAACGCCGGCACCCCCGCCCTTCCAGGTGGTAACCTCCGTGACCGGGCCGGGGATCGTGACGGAGACGGTTCTGGTCCGGGCGCCGATTCAAACCCCAACCGGGGTTGAAGTCCAGGAGTTCCCGGTGGTCACCGAGGTGTCCGGTCCCGGCATCGAGCGGGTGGAAAAGGCCGTTGTGCTTCTGGATGTGGTCAATGACGGGAACCCGAACCCGGTACCGATTGAAGTAGTAACCGACGTCATCTTTACTCCTGTTCCACTGGTGCCCGTGCGGGCTTGATTGGTCGGTAAAAACCTTTTGGAAAATGGGCGTGTTCGCCCATTTTTCCTTTTTAAGAAATGAGCACAATCCAGGCGTGGTTCATATATTATATTAGCCATCCGCGGGAAGAGGTTAAAGGGGGCATGAGCATGGATTTAGCACTCGTCATTGGCGCTTTTCTTGCGATTGCCGTTTTGATTGCCCTCTGCACATTCTGGTTTTTTCACCTTCACCGTCGCTATTTGGTCCTGGCTGACCATTACATCGTCCCAACGGCCACGGAAGATGACCATTTTTCTCCGGCGCCGCCAAAGATTAAACCGGGCGTTTCTGGAGAAAACCGGGGGAAAAAGCTTCTTTTATCAACCATTAATATTAATATGTTGGACGATGAAGTAGTATGGCCGGAAAATGCCGCCTCCGATGGACAGCAGCCACCAGAAAAGGAGTGCGGAGCAAGCGAACAAACCACAGTTGAACAGAGGGAACATGACCCACCACAAAAAACAGAAGAACCAAAAAGAACAGAAGAATGGCTAAGGAAGGAAGAAACGCAAGGACCAGCAAAGCGGCTAAGGACAAAAGATCAGCTAGAAACAGAAGAACCGCCAGAAACGGCAGGGCCGCTCAGGACGGAAAGACCACTAAGCACAGAAGAACGGCTCAAGGCGAAAGTAACGCTGGAAACAGAAGAACCGCTCAGGGCGGAAGAACAGCCAACAACGGAAGTACAGCTATGGACCGCCGAGACGACCGGGGCCACCGCAGCGGCAAAAGGCACAGAAACCACAGAAACTGAAGAACCAGCAGAGACCTTGGAAGTGGGAAACGGAACCGAAACCGCAATGACCGTAAAAACTGCAAAGGCGGCCAAGAACGACCAGCACGCGCCGGAAGGTGAGGGCGAAACCGGAAAGCTAGCGGTCGTAAAAAAAAAAGATGGTTTGGTGGAAGAACCGGAAACGGTGGGCATTCAACCTAATCCCGGGGAAGCGGTTCCGGCAGAAAGATTGGAAGGAGGAGATAGGTTAATGGATCCTTTGGTGCGGGCAGAGGTGGTCATTGGAGAAGGCACCAAGCAACTGTTGCTTGAGACAAATGTCACCCTAAACCGACCGGCGATCAAGATTAGGAATATTACGGCGGAGATCCAGAATTTAACTACTGAGTTGATCCAAGATAAAGTGATCATCCAAGGCGTGCTCCACAAACAGATTTTCTTCGTGGGTGAGGATAATATCGTCCACCACCAGTCGGAAGACGTCCCGTTCAGCACCTTTATCGACATTTTCGGGACCGAGCCGGGCATGAACATTCAGGTTCACCCGGTCATTGAGACGATTCTGTTCTCTTTAATCAGGCCAACCCTACTCCATCAAAAAGTTGTTGTTGAGTTCTTCGTCAAGGTCACCGAGACCAACCAGCTTAATTTGGTCGAAGGCTCCGGTCCGCTGGTCCGTTTGGACCAAGTGATCGGTGAAGGGACCAAACAGGAATTGATCGAGGCTACCATTACGCTTAACGTCCCGGCGCTGAAGATCGACGATATTACCGCCGAGATCCGTGACTTGAACATTGAAGTCATCGACGATAAGGTCATTATTCAAGGGATTATCCACAAGCAGATTTTCTTCATCGGTTTAGACAATATCGAATACCACCAAGGCGAGGATCTGGAGTTCAGCACCTTCTTGGATATCCCCGGGGCAGCGGCCGGGATGGATGTGGTGGTCGAACCGACAATCGAATTTATCCACTTTGAATTGTTAGACCAAGACACCTTACTCCAGAAGATTGTGATTGAGTTCTTCGTGAAAGTAACGGAAAGCATCCAAATGAATGTGGTCCTCGGTCCCGGCGCTTTACTGAAGCTGGATACGGTGGTTGGTGAGGATACCAAGCAATTGCTGGTGGAGAATACTACTACCCTTTCCCAACCGGCGATTAAGATCCGGGAGATCGTGGCCAGGGTTGAGCGGCTGATGGCCGAAGTAATTGAGGATAAAGTGATTGTCCAGGGTGTCGTGCACAAACAGATCTTCTTTATCAACCAAGATAATCTGGAGATCCACCAGAGCGAAGATGTACCCTTCAGCACGTTTGTGGATATTCCCGGAGCGGTGCCGGGGATGGATGTACGGATTAAGCCGGTGATCGAGACGGTCCTCTTCGAATTGTTGGATCCCACCACGCTCCGGCAGAAGGTGGTCGTGGAGCTGTTTATCAAGGTCACCGAGTCCCAACAGCTACAGGTGCAAGTTGCTGCGCCCTATGGCCCATACTACTTCTAAACAAAACTTTTCCCCCGGAATACAGGCCTCGAATTTTGCAGGCCTGTATTTTTTTTGTCCCGCCCATTCATATAAATTATAAAGTGAATGCTTACCGGGAGGGGCAAATTTTATGGTCAAGCGGTGGCTGGGCTCCGGCAAAGTAATCGTGAAAATACCTTGGCCGTTCGGAACGAAGGTCCACCGCATTGATCTAGCCATCACCGACCTCACCGCCCGCTGGGAACGGCGTACGGTGCTGATTACCGTAGAGATGGAAAGGACGATCCAATACGTAACCACCGCCGGGACGGTGATGGTCTGGACGGACCGGGTTGTTTACCAAAAGGAGCACCCCCTTTCCCCTGCTTTCATCCGCGGACAACCGCTCCAGGCGAGGGCAGTCACCCTTTATTGTTTAGTCCACGACGAAAAAGGGGCGGCCGCTTTGGAACACGGTATCGGGCTGCGCTTCTCCGGTTGGGAACTGGAGCCGGCGGTCCCCGCCTTTCCGCGCCCGGGAAACAGTATATTGGCCTGCGGGAAGCAACAGGTTGCCGCGGAGAGTTACTTGCATACGGAGACCGTTTTTTGGCCGGCCCTCATGCCGGAGGATCAAGCGGTGGGGGTGGTGCTGACCGGAGAAAGCTTCATTCTTACCCCCGAAGGGATCCATTTCCGAGGGGAACTACAACTCACTTCCGGAAAAGGTGAGCGGAAAAGGGGGCCCCTTTCGGTGCTCATCACGCGGAAAGCCCCCGCCAACAGCACGCTGACCGGTACGGCAAAGGTACAGGCCATAAAAGTGGTGGAACCCGGCAAAGCGCTCCTGGCGGTTAAACTTGACTGGCGTTTGTTCCAAGAGAAAACGCTCCCTTTACTCCTGGCCCCGGGGGGAAAGGGGGAAGAATTTTTTCTCCGGCGTCTTTTGCACCAGGAAGCCAGGCTTTGGAGCGGGGAGACCCGAATTAAGCTGCCGGAGAAGGCGAAAGTGATTGGGGAAGTGACCGCTTCCGCCGCCGAGAGCCGGGTGGTCCAGGTCCCAAGCGGGCTCTTATGTCTGGGCCGCCTTACCCTTGATCTTTACTATGTGAACAACAGCGGTGAGGAAAAGTGTTACCGGGTACATTTCCCCTGGCAAGACTGGTTGGCCGTCGACGACGACACGGCCCGGTTGGCGGAAGCGGAGCGGGAGTATAAAATCGATTTGACACGGGTGAAGGGGGAGCAGATCCAATTTTTGAACGGGGAGGATCTAACCCTCTTCGTCCAGGTGGAGTACGTTTTAACGGCTACGCAAAGGCAGAAGGCGAAATTGGCCGGACCGGCGGTGGCGGTGCCGACGGCGGTGATTTTGGCGGAAAAAATCATTACGGAAGAGGATATTGAGTATTATGTAGAGATCCCCGTCCCGCGCCCCCCCGATTTTCTGGAGAACCACCGGTTGTGGTGGCAAGACGGGAAGGTGGCGGGAGGGGCGGAAGACGGTGGGGTTTTTCTTAAAGCGCAGCCGGCGATTGTCTGGCAGTACCGAAATACGGAGCAAAAACTAAAAGTGGTTGAGCTCCGTCCCGTTTTGGCCTGGTTTCAGGCGGCCCCGTCAACGCGCCAGGGCGACCGGGCCGAGGTAGAGTTGGCCGCCCTCCGGTTGCAGTTGCAGGAGAAAGAGGGGGAAAACTGGCGAGTACAGCTTCTCCTGACTGGCCGGATCACGGTAACCAGGGAAGAGCTTACGGCCGTTGCCCTGAGCGGAGGACCGGAGAAGGCGGAAACGCCCCCGCCTTCCGTGGAGAAAAGGACCGTTTTGAAGTGGGAAGAAAAACTACCTTTTGCGGTGCGGGAGATTACGACAGCCTATTTTTTTTTAGGGGGGTTTCGCCGGGTCAAGACGGAGGAGCTGTTTCTGCTGGAAGGGGAGGTGCGGGGGGAGATCACCTATTTGGGGAAAGACGGGGTGACCCGCTATTATCAGATCCGGAAAGAGCTTTGGGCCAATTTGCCTTTGGAATATGCTAAGACGCCGGTGGTAATCCCGGTGCTGAGCGGATGGAACTGTTATCCGCTGACCGGATGGAACTGGGAAAAGGGAGGGGTGTGGTGTGAAATTACCATCGATTTACTGACTGGCGGGGTGCAACCAAAAAAGGGTAAGGAGGTGAAAGGATGAAAGTCCTGATGCAGAACCGTTCTTCCGTGTTTCGGATGGTGGCCGGCGACAGTGTGCAGATGAACAAGACGCGCGAGGCGTTAAGGCAGTTGGGGGTGGAAGTTGAGGTCAAGACGCAACCGACCTCCGATTTCACCGGTTACGACCTGGTCCATCTCTTTAATATTATTCCGATCGAAGAAACCTACCAGTTTTACCAAGGGGCCAAGCGCTATGGAATCCCGATTGTCCTTTCCCCAATCTATTGTGACCCGAAGGAGTTTCTGGTCAACATCAATAACGAACGGAAGGACTATTTTTTGGCTTGGTGGGCGAAGACCAATCCCTTACGCCAGGAGATTCTGGATGGGGTAGACCTTTTGCTCCCCAACGGCCTGGTTGAACTGGAATTATTACAGAAAGAGTATAAGCTGATGACACCGGCCCGTTTCATTCCCAACGGGGTTGATCCGCTTTTTTACTATGCGAATCCGGAGAAATTCATCAGAAGATTCGGGATTAAAGATTTCGTCCTCTGTGTCGGCCGGATCTGCCGGCGCAAGAACCAGCTGTCCTTGATCAAGGCTGCGCGGTCCCTCAACCAACAGGTGGTCTTGGTTGGGCCGATCAATGATTACCAGTACTATCAAGCTTGTCGTCAGGAAGGGGAAGGCCAAGTCCGTTTTTTGGGTGGTCTGACCCAAGGCTGGGTCGCTTCGGCTTACGCGGCTTGCAGCGTCCATGCTTTACCCAGTTGGTATGAGACCCCGGGTCTCGTCAACCTGGAGGCCGGCCTCGCCGGTTGTAAACTGGTGACCACCGACCGGGGAACGGCCCGTGAATACCTGGGCGAGATGGCCTGGTATTGTTCGCCGGAGCCCTTTTCGGTGCGGGACGCTCTCCGCAAGGCGTTGTATTCGCCGCCCCTGCCGGGGCTGCGAGAACATATTTTGGCCAATTACACCTGGGACCGGGTGGCCCGCCTGACCCTCGAGGCTTACCAGGAGGTTTTGCGTTAGGCGGTTGTCCACCATCCTTTTCCGTATTAAAGTCGGGTGAAAGCAGGAACATTAACTGAGGGGAAAAGATGGTGTACGACCGGTTGCAGGCAAAGCGACAACGGAAGGCTCCCTTTCTTCGGCAGGTAATGCTTCTGAACAAACTAATGATGAAATACAACATCGGGGGAATCTGCGATCTGCTCTCCCGGCCGGGACGCTTGATTTACTTAAATTTTGTGGCCGGGATGGCAAGAGGTTTTGGCATCGCCGTTGGTCTGACCTTGGTCAGCGCCCTCTTTTTGGCTATTCTGGCGAAGGTCGCCAGCCTAAACCTGCCGATTATCAGCAATTTCATTGCCCGCCTTGTCCAACTGGTCAACGAACAGCTTCCGTATTAAGAAAGGGGATAAAGGGGTTTGGTGCTTAGTAAAAAGAAGATCCGATCCTTTGAAAAACGCCTCCGGACGCAGCTTTTGGTGTTGAAAGGAGATTTGGCGGAGACCCACGATCTGGGTTCGGAACGGAGTTTGCGGGACGCGACGAAAGAATTGTCCGCTTACGATAACCATCCGGCGGATCTTGGTTCGGAAACTTACGAACAGGAAAAGGATTTGGGCCTAGACAACGCCATGCGGGTCCGCCAGGCGGAGATCGAGGACGCCCTCGAACGGATTAAGATGGGGAAGTACGGGTTATGCCGGGACTGCGGACGCCCGATTGAAGAAGAAAGGTTGGAGGCGTTACCCTACGCGGCCACCTGTATCGACTGTCAACGGAAAGCGGAAAAGGCCAATGAACTGCGTTACCGGCCGGTTGAGGAGGAACTATTGTTTCCGCCTTTTGGCCGGACATTTACCACAGATGAAGATGACCAGACGGCTTTTGACGGTGAAGACGCCTGGCAAGCGGTGGCCCAGATGGGGACCACCGAGTCGCCCCAGGATCTTGGCGGTGACATTATTTATGAAGAGATGTATTCCGATGAGCCCCGCGGGTTGGTTGCCGCCGTCGAGCAGGAACAGGTCCGGGCGGAAGGGTTGGGGGAGACAACCCTGGCGCGGCGGAGCGCCTTCGACCGGGGCGAACAATAATGACCTGAAAAAAACGCCGGAAACGGCGTTTTTTCTTGCTGGGTGGAACGGCTGCCGGGGAAAGAACGGCCGCTTATGGGCAACGGCGTCAGGCTTTTCATGGGGGATTGGTATAATTATACATTAATATTCCGTAAATATTTCCCAGCCGGGAGGGTGTCGATCCAAGATCGCGAATAATGTTTTTTGGCTATTATTGTAACTTTTTTTAGTAATAATCTATTAAGTTACGGTCAGAGGGGAGTTTTCATGAGGAAGCACGGTTTCGTCGATTTAGGTTTTTCATGCGAGCCGGTTCCGGCCGGCTCCCACGTTTGTTTATTCTACTGGGACGATACCCGCAAGAACCGGATGCTTTTCAATTATTTAGTGGCCGGAATCCGGAACGGCGAAAAAGTCATCTGCCTGCTGGATTCGCTGACGAAAGATGAGCTTCTTGCCTGGATCCAGCGGGAACAGGTCGATACCGGTGGAAATGATCCGGACCGTTGTTTATTCGTCGCCCGTCCGCAAGAAGTTTATTATCCCAACGGGGTATTTGTTCCGGAGCAAATGGTTGCCAAGTGGCAGCGCTTGATCGAGGAAGCAAGGGCGGAAGGCTTTAACATGGCGCGGGTTACCGGGGAAACCAATTGGTTGGCCAAGGACATTCCCGGCGCGGAACTGTTTATTGAGTATGAGGTCATGATTAATGAATGGTTGCGAAATTATCCCGTTACCGTGCTTTGCCAGATCAATACCAACCATATTCCCGGTCCCACCCTCATGGATCTCATTAGAGTACACCCCTTTACGGTTGCCGACGGACAACTGATCTATAACCCCGGGACTCCCCCTTCGGGCGTGGAACGGCTCCCGCGCG
>JAAYMP010000111.1 GCA_012521315.1 Bacillota bacterium | reverse complement strand
TTCGCAGATTTGGTGTAAAATAGTATGCACAAGAGATCACTCCTTTGGTATTGGGATTGTGCTGATTCTATTTTACCAAAAGGATGATCTCTTGTTCGTTTTTGTCCTACAACTATTTTACACTATGTCGGGGTTAATCTTTTGGCGCCGTACCAAAGCTCCTCCAAGCGGTAAAAATCTCGTTCGTCCTGGCCCAAGAGGTGGATAACCAAAAAGCCGTAGTCCATTAGGATCCACCTGGCCTCTTCATCCCCTTCCCGGCGAAAGGGGATTAAACCCAAGGCGTCAAGCTTTTCAAGGAGATGATCGGCCAAAGCCTTGAGGTGATTGGGATTACGGCCGGTGGCGATTAAGAAATAATCAGTTACCACCGTCAACTCCCGCAGATCCAAAAGGACCGGATCTTCCCCTTTCTGATCGATCACTGCCGCATAGGCGGCGGATAAGAGTTTCTCATGATCCATCCATCCTAAACCTCCGACCATGATTTCCTTCGGTGCTTTCCTTCCGTGTGGTCTTTACCCCTCGCCTCTTCTTCGCCTCTTCCATACCTGCTCCTCGCCTACACCACATCTATGCACCCACTCTACACCTACTCACTCCCCGTCTACACTTCACCGGATTCTTTCAACAAGAGCAGGTTCCGGGCTTCCACCGTCAGTGGATGCAGGAGAAACCCGGCATCCAAAATATATCTGATTTTCTGAGTATAGATGTAATTTAAAGCCGCCAGGCGACTCCGAAAGGCAAGCTCCCGCGCGACTCGGGCGGCAAAAAACTGGCGGGACGGCTCGGCAAAGTCGGCGATGATCGTCAGTTCGCCCACGATCCCCAACCTTGGCGCGCCCGTCACATGATAGGCTACGGCCTCGAGGACCGATTCGGCGGTGATCGCCCACTCGCGCTTTAAGAACTCGGCTCCTACCTGTCCGTGGAGTAATACGGGGGCTTTTTTTTCCAGGGGCAAGATCGGGATTTGGTAAGAACTGGCCAAGGCAAGCATCTCGGCGCCGTCTTTTTCGCGGGCGACATCGTGTAATAATGCCGCCAACGCCACTGGTTCCTCCGGAATTTGGTAATGGCGAGCCAGTTCCCGGGCAAAATTCATCACCCGCAAGGAATGTTGAAAACGGGACGGGGAAAGCGTCTGAATCAATTTACGGCTTAGGGTTTCAAGGTTCATAAAGACCCCCATTAAGCTAAGGTTAATTATAGTATATTAATCTTTTTCCACAAGGCTCCGCTTTTCCCTGCCGTCGAGTCAAGAATTGACCGGGCGAAACCGACGCTTACCTTTTCAAGTTCAAGCAAGAAGGGGTGCCAAGCACCCCCTCAGCTTGTGGTATTCAGTGGCCGCGCTTCGTTGACAATGATCTCCCGCCCGCCTAATTCCTTGCCATTCATCATGGCAATCACTTGTTCGGCTTGTTCCTCGGGCACCTCAACAAAGCCAAAACCTTTTGAGCGTCCGGTTGCCCGGTCTATAATTACCCTACTGGCCAATACTTCCGTCGCATTGGAAAAAAAAGCAGCCAAATCTTCGTCTGTAGTGGCCCAGGGCAAATTGCCGACATACAGAGTCTTACTCACCAGCTTCACCTCGTTTCCGGCCATGAATCACAGGTTCTTTGCAGGCCCAAAATTATTTTGCCCGCCAGGGCAAATATTATTGAACGATGATCAGATGCCGGTTGGCATGCGCAGACACCGGGGGAAAGCGGGAAATTTTACTCAATGTAGAGGTTGTTGGCCAAAATATACTTTAGCACCTCCGGTTCCAGCCAATACCGGACCGATTTGCCGGTGCGGAGACGTTCACGGATCGCGCTTGATGAGATGGCCACCTCCGGATTGTGGAAAAAGACAATCCCTTTGCTCCGGGCGGACGGCGTGCGGTAAGCTTCAAGCTCCGGTGGCAATTGGGGCGGAAAGCCGGGACGAACCCCCACCGCCAAGGTGGCCAGCGAAAAAAGTTGCTGAAAATGGTGCCAACCGGTTATGGTATTCAAAGAATCTTGACCCATCAACAGAAACAGGTCGTGACCGGGATAGGCCTGACGAAAAAAGGACAGGGTATCCACGGTATAGGAGGGCGGTTCACGCTTTAGCTCCACTTCCGAAAAGGCAAAAGCTGGGTTCTCCCTGATGGCCAATCTTATTAGCGCTACCCGGTCGGGATTACTGATGTAAGGGCGGTGCGTTTTCATTGGCGATTGGGCTGCGGGTACAAAGATTACTTTCTCTAAACCCAGCTCTTCCCGGGCGGTTTCCGCCAGGAGAAGATGGCCAAGATGGATGGGGTCAAAACTTCCCCCGTAAATACCAAGGGCTTTCATTGGCGAATCTGTCCGTCCCCATATATGATATATTTGGTGGTCGTCAGGGCACTCAGCCCCATCGGCCCACGGGCATGCAATTTCTGGGTAGAAATACCCAGTTCGGCGCCTAAACCAAATTCATAGCCGTCGGTATAGCGTGTTGAAGCATTGACGTAAACGGCGGCGGCATCCACCACCTGCAGGAACTGGCGGGCGGTGGCGTAGTCGGTTGTAATAATGCACTCCGAGTGGCCGCTGCCGTATTTGGCGATGTGGTCGACAGCGGCGGCAAAATCGGGGACCACTTTTACGGCGAGGATTAAATCAAGGTATTCGGTGGCCCAATCTTCTTCCGTTGCCGGAGTCGCCCATGGGAGATAGGAAAGGGTTTGCGGACAACCCCGGATCTCAGTCCCCGCCCGGCGGAGCTCCTCCCCGCAGCGGGGCAGAAAGGCAGCGGCCACCGCCTGGTGGACTAGCAGGGTCTCGAGGGCATTACAGACGGACGGGCGTTGGGTTTTCGCGTTGATCACAATCTTGATCGCCTGATCCAAGTCGGCGCGGGCATCCACATAAGTGTGGCAGACCCCGACCCCGGTTTCAATGACGGGAACGCGGGCGTTGTCAACGACGGTCCTGATCAGGCCCGCCCCGCCCCGGGGGACCAGGACATCCACATACTGGCGCATTTTCATCAAGACCACCGCCGCCTCCCGTTCCGGGGAAGCAAGCAGTTGGACCGCATCTTCCGGTACGGATGTTTTCCGCAAGGTTTCACGGATCACCTCGACCAGTACTTGATTGGTTTGGATCGCTTCCGAGCCGCCGCGGAGAATCACCGCGTTTC
Organism: Bacillota bacterium; assembly: GCA_012521315.1. Classification (GTDB taxonomy): domain Bacteria; phylum Bacillota; class UBA4882; order UBA10575; family UBA10575; genus Capillibacterium. Next base: position 5,694 of record JAAYMP010000111.1, on the reverse strand, counting down.
CGGTTTTTAAGCATAAAGCGGCGGCGTCCACGGTGACGTTGGGCCGGGCTTCGTAAATAATGGCCACCACCCCTAAAGGAACGCGCAAAAGACCGATCTCCAGCCCGTTGGGCCGGCGCCACATTTTTTCTACGGTGCCGACCGGATCTTCCAGGCGGACCACCTCTCTTATCCCTTCCACCATGGCCGCGATCCGGTTGGGATTGAGCGTCAACCGCTCAATGAAACTGGCTTTTAAGCCACCGGTTTTGGCCTTCGCCACTTCAGCCTGGTTTACGGCGAGGATCCGCTCTTGGTTGTTCAACAATCCATCGGCGATCTTGAGCAGGGCTTCGTTTTTGGCGGTACTGTTCAGATTGGCCAAGGTCGCGGCGGCTTTTTTCGCCTTCTGTCCTAAAACGGCTACATCGGTCGACAATGACTTTTCCCCCCTCACTCAAAACAAACCAGATTATTCCGGTGGATCACTTCTTCAAAGGTCTTGTAGCCAAGCACTTTTGGCAGTTGGGCAGTATTTGCCCCTTTAATCTTTTCAATCTCCTCGTTGCTAAAGTTGCTTAAACCCCGGGCAATCTCCTGCTCGTGGGGGTCCAGGACCCGAATCAGGTCGCCCACGCCGAACTTGCCCTTGACGGCAATCACTCCGGAAGGGAGTAAACTCTTCTTCCGCTCCAGCAAGGCGGTTACGGCGCCTTCGTCGATCACCACGGCGCCCTGGGGTTGTCCCGCGAAGGCAATCCACCTTTCCCTTTGAACCAAAGACTCTTCATTGGGTAAAAACAGGGTTCCAATCTCCTCCCCGGCGACGATCCGGTCCAGAACGTCCTCTTCTTCCGCCGAAGCCAGCACCATCGTGATGCCCGAGCGGGTAGCGATCCGGGCCGCTTCCAGTTTGGTGATCATGCCGCCCGTTCCCCTGCTCGTGCCAGCCTCTCCTGCCGTCGACCAGATAGATGGGGAGATCTCTTTCACGACCGGGATTAAGGTTGCTGCTTGGTCTTTCCGGGGATCGCTGGTGTATAAACCACCGATGTCGGAGAGGAGGATCAACAGATCGGCCCCGATTAAACTGGCGACTAAGGCGGCCAGGGTATCATTATCCCCGAACCGCAACTGCAATTCTTCCGTGGCGACGGTATCATTCTCGTTAATGATCGGCAAAGCTTTATATTCATTGAGGAGCATCATCAAAGTATTCCGGGCATTTAAATAGCGGCGCCGGTCCCCCATATCATCCCTGGTCAGAAGAATCTGGGCGGTAACAATTCCGTACTCTAGAAAGAACTTGTTGTAAACCTGCATCAAAAAACCTTGCCCCACCGCGGCCACGGCTTGGCGCTCCGGAATCGTCCGCGGTTTGCTGGTGAGCCCAAGTTCGCCGACTCCGGCCCCCACGGCGCCGGAAGAAACCAGCACCACTTTTTTACCGGAATTATGCAGGTCGGCGATCTGGCGGACCAGGCGTTCCATATTTTTGAGGTTCAGGCGACCGGACGTGTAAGTTAGACTACTGGTCCCCACCTTTACCACAACCGTTTGGGCATCTTTCAGGCGACTTCGCATCTCTGCCAAGGCAAGGAAAACCCCCATTTCCAATTTATAATCAATCTCGATCTTTTTAATTATACTACAAATTCTGGGTTTTCCCCATAAAAAATAAAAAAGACACTGGGGGCGCAGTGTCTCATCGTAGAGCGGCATATATAAATGTGTAATTAATCAACTAATTTTTTGGTCTTCCCGTTCTTTCCGTTGGCGGCGGCGGTGCGATTCGTAGCTTGGATCTCCTTTTTTCCACCGGGTTTCGCGCGTACGGACGATTGTTTTTTCACGGATGACAAATTGGTTTTGCGATGGACAGAAATAAAGGTCCGGGTCTCCCTTACAGTTCCCGCAATTTAAGCAGGACATAACCATATAACCTCCCAAAAAGACAAAATAAATTAGTAGTCCTCCAGTTCAAAGACAAATTCTAGATCACCAATCCGAACCAGATCACCCTCCTTTACTCCTGCTTCTTCAAGCGCCGTGATAATGCCCCTGCGCTTCAAGTAAAGATCAAGGCGGAGTAAGGCCTCATTCTGTTCCAGGTTAAAGCGTTTGAGCCTTTTTAGCAAGGCTTCACTGTTGATCCGGTAAACCCCATCCCCCTCTTTAGTTACGGAAAACTCCGGTGGTCCGCTTAAGGGGAACGCAGCCAACGGTTCCGGTGCGACCGGTATCTTGCCGACTTTCGGTAAGCTATCCAGTTGTTTTTTAATACGGTATAAGACCGGTCTCAGGTTTTCACCTGTTACTGACGAAACAAAATCCACTTCATAACCGAAGCCGGTAATTTTGGTTTTAAACTCCTCTTTTTGCGCGGCGGCGGCCGGGAGATCGATCTTGGTCCCTATAACAAGCTGGGGTTTTTGGGCCAAGTCCCGACTGTAACTGGCCAGTTCCTGATTGATCTCGACGAAAGCATCCCAAGGAGCCGGGGCTGTAAGGTCCACCAAATGCACCAGGAGACGGGTGCGCTCCACATGTTTTAGAAACTCAATACCCAGGCCAACTCCCTGGTGGGCGCCTTTGATCAAGCCGGGTAAGTCGGCGACGACAAAACTGTCGTCCTCCAAATCAACCACGCCCAAGACTGGACTGAGGGTGGTAAACGGATAGGAAGCCACCTTCGGGCGGGCGGCTGAAATCGCCGCCAAAAAGGTGGATTTACCAGCATTCGGATAACCAATTAAGCCGACATCGGCCAGGACTTTGAGCTCCAAATGCAGAACCGTTTCTTCACCCGGTTCGCCCCGTTCAGCAAACCGGGGGGTTTGTTGTGAAGCGCCAGCAAAGCGGGCATTCCCCCGTCCGCCGCGGCCCCCTTTGGCCACCAAGCATCTTTCTTTGTGATTGGTCAGGTCGGCAATCAGGCGGTTGTCTTTGTGGACCAGGGTTCCGACGGGGACTTTAATTACCAAATCCGCTCCTTTTTTGCCAAAACGGTTACTACCTTGGCCGTTCTGTCCGGCTTCAGCCTTATACATTTTTTTATAACGCAAGTGACTAAGGGTGTTATAACCTTCGTCGGCTTCAAGGTAAACACTACCCCCGTCGCCCCCGTCACCGCCGTCGGGGCCGCCAAAGGGGACATATTTTTCCCGCCGGAAACTGACGACACCGTCCCCGCCTTTGCCCGCTACTACTCTAATCAAAACTTCATCGATGAACATCCGGAATCCCCTTTAGCTGAGACCATGTTTAACACAATATTATTCTACCGCAATAATAGATAATCCTTTCAGAAAAGGTCGTGCGCCCCAGAATTTCATAAATTTATCGGTGGAAAACAAAATAAAAAACCGCCTAACGGCGGTTTTTTTATTAGGCGTTAATGACCGGTTCGGTATAGACACTTACTTTTTTATCGTTTCTACCTTTGCGTTCAAAAGCAACATATCCGTCGACCAAAGCAAAAAGGGTGTCATCTTTGCCAATTCCCACGTTGTTGCCGGGGTGGAATTTGGTGCCCCGTTGACGGACGAGGATATTGCCGGCCAGGACATGTTGTCCGGCGAACTTTTTCACCCCAAGGCGTTTCGCCTCGCTGTCCCGTCCGTTGCGGGTACTCCCCAAGCCCTTTTTATGGGCGAAAAACTGAAGATTAAAGTTCATCGTTCTGCACCTCCTTAACGGATACTTGCACGTGTTTTCGGTAATCCTGAGCAATCTGTTGCAAACCTAGATACATCAATTTGAAGATCAAATCAGCCTGCTCCCGTTTTTTTTCTTCGACGTTGGTCGAGATCCGGCAGTAAAACAGCCCATCCTTCTGCCGTTGCTGAATCTCCAGTTCCAGGCCGGCCAGCTTCTGTAGCCCGAGGACGGTCGTCTGGACCAAGGTTGAGACCCCAGCACAAACGATATCCTGACCGGCCGGGGCGTAACCGGTATGACCTTTTGCCTTAAAACCGACGATCCGTGGACCGGAACGGAAGAACTGAACGGAAGTCATTAGCCTTCAATGGCAATAACCCGCAAACGGGTGTACGGTTGACGGTGGCCGTATCTTTTCCGGATGTTCTTCTTCGGTTTGTACCGGAAGACCAGGATTTTCCGGGCTTTATCCTGTTGAACAATCTTGGCCGTTACTTTTACTCCTTCCAGATAGGGGGTTCCGACTTTGGTCTCTTCTCCCCCAATGAGCAGGACACGATCCAGCACGACTTCCGAGCCAACCTCGCCCGGCAACTTTTCGACATTGAACTCGTCGCCGGCCTGAATCCGGTATTGTTTCCCGCCCGTCTCGACAATTGCGTACATAATCAGCAAACACCTCCCGCTTAGACTCGCCAGTCTTTGGCACCTTTCGGTTTGCAAAGCCAAAACTGTGCGGTTGAAACAGGTTTAAAAACCCACAATTAGTATAATACCATCAGCAGGCGTTTCTGTCAATCTTCGATCACCGCTTTGGCGTAGGTTTTAAACAGCTTTTGAATCTTAACCTTCAGCCGCTGTCCGGTAAAGCGTCCGCCGTTTTCAATATCAATGATATAACCGTCCAGACGGGCAATCCCATCAACCGGGTTATTGGCGTGCGGTTCGATCACTTCCACTTCCAGCCGCTCCCCTTCTTTGACCGGGAGGGCGAGCGTCTGAATGTATTCCCTTTCGCCGGCCACAATGATCCGGGCTTCCGCCGGCGGAATCTCGTCATTACCCCGGATAAAGATCGTCTTCTTGACCATCTTTTCCAGGGCGCTTAACCGGTTACCGCCGGGGCCGATCAGGAGTGCGGCCAGATCGGTGTTCACCCCGACCAGCAAAGCATCGTCCCTGGGGTAATCGGCACTCAGTTCGATAATCCGCCGTTCGGCACGGGCGGCTTGGGTATCCAAAGAATATTTATAACCGGTTCCTTCACAACAGGAACAGGGTTGTTGGAGTTGTTCCCGGAGACTGGGCCGGGTTTTTTTTCTGGTCATCTCCAAAAGCCCGAGGGAAGTAAAGCCCAGAATGTTCGTTTTTACCTTGTCCTTCTGCAATTCGTTGGTGAGGCAATCCAGGACTTGTTTTCTGTTTTCCTCATCAGACATATCGATGAAATCGATGACAATGATCCCCCCGATATTCCGCAGACGAATCTGGCGGGCAATCTCCTTGGCCGCCGCCAGATTGGTGTGCAAGACCGTATCTTCCAAGCAAGTGGAGCCGGTGTATTTGCCGGTATTGACATCGACCACCGTGAGGGCTTCGGTCTGATCAAAAACAAGGTAGGCCCCAGATTCAAGCCAAATTTTCCGGCGGAGGGCTTCTTCAATCTGGTGTTCAATGCTGTAAGCAGTGAAAAGGGAGTGACCGGTAGACAGCTGGACTTTATTCCGGAGATGGGGACCTAAGAACGCCAGTAACTCCAAGGCCTTTTCGTAAGTGGGCTGATCGTCGATGACGAGCCGGTCCACCTCGGTGGTGAACAGATCCCGGAGAATCCGGTAAAGCAGGTCATGATCATGGAAGAGCAAAGCCGGCGTTGGTCCCTTCTTCGCCCGCTTGAGAATCTTTTGCCAGAGATTGAAGAGGAAGTTCCGGTCGGCTTCCAACTCCTCTTCCATGAGGCCTTCGGCGGCGGTCCGCACAATCAACCCCATCCCAGACGGTTTAAGCTGCATGGCGATCTTTTTCAGACGGTCCCGTTCCTTTTCATCCTCGATA
>JAAYMP010000110.1 GCA_012521315.1 Bacillota bacterium | reverse complement strand
GTCGCCCCTCACGTAGGGGCGTGGATTGAAACAATCAGTTGCCGTTCATATGCCTGGTCTGTGATCTCACGTCGCCCCTCACGTAGGGGCGTGGATTGAAACTTGTGAACAGGTCCCTCCACGACGCCTCGCCATTGTCGCCCCTCACGTAGGGGCGTGGATTGAAACTTTTAACATCTCATTTAACTCTGCATCTGATTTATGTCGCCCCTCACGTAGGGGCGTGGATTGAAACTCTTGTCGCCCTTGGAAAGATAGAGATTGAACATGTCGCCCCTCACGTAGGGGCGTGGATTGAAACCAAACTGGTTCCACTTAGCCATTTATCTCAACTCGTCGCCCCTCACGTAGGGGCGTGGATTGAAACTAGTGTCGCGCTTTGTCTGCCCTGCTCCTGCTTGTCGCCCCTCACGTAGGGGCGTGGATTGAAACTCCATCACTTCCGGGTAGTTTTCGGCCGGAATATGTCGCCCCTCACGTAGGGGCGTGGATTGAAACCGGTGTTATCTTTCCGGTATCCGTACTAACTCTGGTCGCCCCTCACGTAGGGGCGTGGATTGAAACGCAAACTTGGCCACGTACTTAGCTACATAATAGGCGTCGCCCCCTTGCAGGGGCATGGATTGCAGACAAAAGCAAAAAAACCGCCATCCGGCGGTTTTCTTTTTTATAATGATGATATTTACGTGATATCTACGCGAGGTCTTTAATACTGATATAAGCCAACGTCTGGTTCAACAATTGGTAGGCGATTTCCCCGAAGGTAATCGGGCCAGTCACCTCGCCGGTCTTTTTCCCGGCAAGCTCGGAATAGACGTAATTCAGGATACAATTGCAGGAGAAAAAGATCTGGGCGGCTTCGCCTTTGGGGAGCTGTTTGGTGAAAGCGGTTATGTAATCGGCGATCGGGGCGGCGATTTTGTATTCGACTCCCTTGAAAACGGGCGCGTAAAAGGTTACCCGGTTTTGTTGCTGGTCAATGGTTTGAATACTGATGTTAATCATGGCCCCGCAATAATCGGCCACCAGGGGCAGACGGGTGTCGATCTTATTGGCCGTCAGATAGTCGGCAAAACTCATTTTCTTCCCGTTAATCTCCGCTTCCGTGGCGCTAAAACCGTCGGCCGGGAAGGTGATTGTGTCACCTGTTCCTTGGTTAAAAATATTAATGATATTAATGTCGGCATACTTGGAAGCGGGTAGGCTGATATGCATTACAACGGCCCCGTCGTCAAGGATTTCGGTGTTTTCGCCACAGGCAACCTTTGGCTTTTGTGTCGCCAAGTCATCCAGGTGCACCCCGGAGATCCAACCGATCAATTGACTGGTGGCGAAGTTCGGGTACTGGGGCGCGTTGAGCGCGAAGGAAAAATGGGTGCGACTAAAAGCCGGAATAATAATCACACTAAAGCCGTTTTGCGGCGCGTCTTTGTAGACATTGGCGACGGAATCGGCTGTGTATTTCTTAATTTTAAGATCGGTAATGTAAGAAGGTACTTCGTTAACAAACAGTCGTTCTTTTGTTTCCAAACCCCCTTCTTCGGCCATAAAATACGGAATCGTGCCGGCGATCCATTGCCCGGCCGGGAGTTGTCGAATGAGGCTTTCATCTCCAGCCAAAAGCAGCTTTTTCCCTTGGTTGATCATTGCGCTAACTTCATTGACGGTGAATAATACCTTCATCTTAACCCCTCTCTTTCATAGACTTTTTGAAAATCTTTTTGGACGGACGGCAGATTCCCGAAGCGAATAAACAAATTTTTAATCTCTTCAACCGATTTTTGGATGGACACGGGTGAGGGGTCCATAGCTACTTTAAGACGAAGCCGCGACAGGAGAATTTTTAGCGCTAAAAAATTAAACCCATAATCAACATCCTTCAACAGCAAATTTTCCCAACCCTGTTTGGAAATTTTCTCTACTTCCACTTCAACCCCCCCTACAATGTTAATTGATACATAAACGAATTTTCGTCAAGGCGAATAAAAAACAGGTTATACCTTATGTCGCTTGGCGTTTAACACTATTTTAACATAAAAAATATGATCCGGCTAGTCCTCAAATTGACGCTTTGACAAATCCGGTGGGGATTACTTGGCATCCTTTAAAACTTGTTTCAGGATGGCCAGCCCTTTGGCTAGATCGGCTTCGCTGATATTCAGCGGGGGGACCAACCGCAGGGCCGTCGGCGAGACCGCATTGACAATTAACCCCTGTTCAAGGCAGGAATGCATCACCGGTTGAGCGGGGACGGTCAGTTCGAGAGCGAGGAGGAGGCCCCAGCCCCGGATTTCTTCAATGACGGGGAGTTCTTGCTGCCAGGACTGGAAGATGGCCTTAAGCTCCGCCCCCAGACGGGCGGCCCGCTCCGGCAGTTTTTCTTCTTCGATAATTTTGAGGATGGCCAAAGCGGCGGCAAAGGCCATCCCGCCTCCGCCCACCGTGGTACTGTGGTCCCCCGGTTCGAAGGCGGCGGCTACCTCTTCCTTGGCCAGCATTGCGCCGATGGGAACCCCGCCGCCCAGTGCTTTGGCCAGGGTCATGATATCCGGCCTGAACCCCAGATGCTCCCAGGCGAAGAGCTTGCCGGTCCGCCCCAGTCCGGTTTGGACCTCGTCGATCATCAACAAAAGTCCATGCTCCCGGCAGAGGCTAACCAGCCCGTGGAAGAAAGCCGGGTCCACCGGGACCACGCCGCCTTCCCCTTGTACCAATTCGAGGAGAACGGCACAGGTCTGCGGGGTGATTGCCGCCTCCCAGGAGGCCAGGTCGTTGTAGTGGGCGTAACGGAATCCCTCCGGTAAGGGGCGGAAGGCTTCCTGGTATTTGGGTTGCCCGGTGGCGGCCAAAGCTCCCATGGTGCGGCCGTGGAAAGAATGGTACGCCGTGATGATCTCATATTTCCCGCCCATCCGGGTCCGGCCGTACTTGCGGGCCAGTTTGATCGCGGCTTCGTTGGCTTCCGCGCCGCTGTTGGCGAAGAACACCCGTTCCAGACCGGAAAGGGCGGCCAGTTTCTCCGCCAAGCAGATCTGTTCTTCCAGGCAGAAGTAGTTCGAGACGTGGATGATCTTTTCCGCCTGTTTCTGTAAGGCGGCCACCACGGCCGGGTGGGAATGGCCAACGGCCTGCACGGCGATGCCGCTGAGGAAATCGATGTACGCCTTGCCGTCGGCATCATATAATTTCGCGCCTTCACCCCGGGTAAAGACAACCGGCAGGCGCCCGACGTTTTTCATCAGGACTTTGCCTGCCCGTTCAACCAAAGAGGACATCTGCATTTCTCCACCGCCTCCTCTTTTTTCGTTTTCACTCCACCACCATAGTGCCAATTCCCTGGTCGGTCAGGACCTCCAAAAGGAGCGTATGGAACCGGCGGCCGTCGATGATATGAGTCCGGCTTACTCCGTGTTGCAAGGCGTAGATACAAGCCTCGACCTTTGGGACCATGCCCCCTTCAATCTGCCCGCTGCGGACCAGTGCCCGGGCTTGTTCAATGTTGATCATGGACAAGAGGGAGGACTGGTCTTGCGGGTCGGCGTAGATCCCTTCCGTATCGGTCAGAATAATTAGTTTTTCGGCTTTTAATGCCGCCGCCAGTTCGCCGGCGACCGTGTCGGCGTTGATGTTGTAGAATTCGCCGTCGGCGCCGACGCCGATGGTGGCCACGACCGGAATATAGCTCTTTTCGATCAGGAAATGCAACAGGTCCGGTTTGATGGCGACCACTTCCCCGACAAAACCAAGGTCGACCTGATCGTTGTCGAGCTGCTTTTTGCGGGCGACGAGGAGCTGGCTGTCCTGGCCGGAAAGGCCGACGGCCTTACCGCCGAACTGGTTGATCATGGTGACCAGTTCTTTGTTGATCTTGCCCGCCAGCACCATATTGACGATCGCCATGGTGTCGGCGTCGGTGATGCGCAACCCTTGATAGAAAGCGCTTTTGATCCCTACTTTTTTGAGCATTTCGGAGATCTCCGGGCCGCCGCCGTGGACGATCACCGGGTTGAGACCGAGGTATTTCAGGAGAATGATATCAAGCATGACGGCCTTCTTGATCTCCGGGTTGATCATGGCGTTGCCGCCGTATTTGATCACAAAGGTTTTGCCGTGAAAGCTCCGGATATAAGGGATGGCCTCAATAAGCACTTGGGCCCGTTGTTGGAATTCTTCCATCGTCGATACCCCCTTCTGCCAAAAACGCCTCTATGAACGGTAACTGCCGTTGATCCGCACATATTCGGTGGAAAGGTCGCAGGTCCAGATAGTGGCGGCCGCTTCACCCTGGTTGAGATTGATCTCGGTGGTGATCTCCTTTTCCTGCAGGATCTTCTTGGCCGCTGCTTCATCAAAGGCGAGACCGGCGCCGTCATAGACCGGCAGCGTGCCCAGGCGGATCTGGACTTTGTCCGACGAAATATCGATCCCGGAGTAGCCGACGGCGGCCAGGATCCGGCCCCAATTGGCATCTTCGCCGTAAAAGGCGGTCTTGACCAAGGGCGAGTTGGCCACCGCCCGGGCGGCGGTCTCCGCTTCCTGTTCGGTCCGGGCGCCGGTGACCCGGACGGTGATAAACTTGGTCGCCCCTTCGCCGTCTTGCACGATCATCCAGGCCAGATGGCGGCAGACTTCTTCGAGGGCGGCGGTGAAGACGGCCAGCGTGGGCCCGCCGGTGACCGGCGG
>JAAYMP010000109.1 GCA_012521315.1 Bacillota bacterium | reverse complement strand
CGGAGCAGGAATGGTTCCGGCAGGGGGCGACGGTTGCGGTTAAAACGGGATTGGTGGCTTTTCTGGCCAATGATTCGGGGATCGTGGTGCTTGCTCCGCTAGTGCTTTACCCGCTGCTAATCCTTGCCGATTGGTGGACGGCAAGGGAGCGGAGAGATCTTTTTGCCTCCTTAAAACAGGCAGGAAGAAGGTGTGTGGGTATTGAGAAAAACGGAAGTGATCCCAGTCGGTCGGGATGAAACGGTGCACGGGATAATCCGTAAAATGCGGGAGAGTGCAAGCCCGCGGCTTATTATTTATTCGCCGACACGGGTGCCTTTTCTCCGGAACGAGATTAATTTACGGCTCTTAAAGTACTACAGCGAAGAAGAAGAGAAAGAACTTGTCCTGGTGGTGAAGGACCGGACGGTTAAAAAGCTGGCGGCCCGGTTGGGGATCGAGGTTAAGGAGAAACCGGAGGCGGAACAAGAGGAGAGACCGGCGGCGGAAGAAGAGGACAAACTTGAGGTTTACCAGAACCATCTCCCCATCGATCTGGAGGAGATGACGGCGGAAGCGGTTCCGGTCCGTGAAGAAGAGGCGCCCCTGGTTGCTCCCCCCGTGCGCGGTGGCCGTCTCATGTTGGCTTTGGGGGTCGCCAGTTTCAGTGTGCTGGTGGCCGCCTTTATTCTCTTTCGGCCACGGCTTAGTATTATCGTTCATCCGGCGACTCGGGACCATACCTTCCGCACCGTGGCAACCGCCGGGACCAGCTTTGGCGAACGGGAAGTTCTGCAGGGAAATTTACCGTTGGTGATCCGGGAGAAACAGGACGAACTGAGTGTTTCCCTGGCGACCACCGGACGGAAACGGGTGGGCCATCTCCCGGCCAGGGGAAAGGTTTTGTTCATTAACAGTGGGGTCAATCCGATCATTGTACCCAAGGGAACCGTCGTGGCGACCAAGGCGGGGACGAAGTTTGTGACCACCAAACCGGTGGTGGTCCCGAAAAAGAGCACCCGTTATGAGCTAGGGGTGCCGACCGGTGAAAACTACGGCCAGGCCGAGGTGGAGGTTGAGGCCGTCGAAAAGGGAACCGTTGGCAATGTGGAGCGACAGATGATCACCGTGATCGAGGGCCATCTCGCCAATACGTTACATGTAACCAACCCCCAGCGGTTTACCTCGGGTGAAGACCGCCTGGTCCCGGTAGTGCAGGAAGAAGACTTGCGGCGGGCGGAAGTAGAAGCTAGGCGGCAGGTGGTCCTGCGGGCGGAATCGGTCGTCAACGAACTGGGGGAAGAGGGTTATCTGTTGCTTCCGGAGTTGCTGACCACCGAGATTGGCCAGTTTCGCGCGGAACAACCGGTTGGGACCGAAAGCAGTACTTTGACGGTGAAGGTAGCCTATAAAATTGCCGCTCCTTTGTTGAGCAAAACCCACCTTTACAAATGGTTGGAACATAATATGTATCAGACCTTGCCGGCGGGTTTTCGCCCCGTCACCAGCGAGATTGCCTGCCGGGAAGTAAAGGCGGAAGGGAGTTTGGAAGCGGCCAAGATTAATGTGCTTGCGGTGGCGAAGATCCGGGGACAGATTAACCGGGACAAAGTCATGCGGGCGGTGGCCGGAAAAACTTTGGCCCAGGCGAAAGAGGCGTTAACCGCTTTTCCCGAGGTTGGGCTGGTGGAATTTTCGGGGAAACAAGAGGTGGAAACCGTGCCCAAGCATAGCTATCAAGTACGGTTGATTGTCCCCTCCGAACGGTAGAATTGTCTCCGGCCGGGGCTAAACGGTATGCCGGAGCGTTGATCGGCAAGTGACGGGTAACCAGTGGCGTGCAGGGATCGCTTGGGGTTAGGAGTAGGAAAGATGGACGAATGGCAACGGATCATGGCCCTTGATGTGGGGGAAAAACGGATCGGGGTCGCGCTCAGCGATCCCCTGGGCCTGACCGCCCAGGGCTTGGAGGTTTATCAACGCCAAACACTGGCGCAGGATTTGTTGTATTTGACCGCCCTTTTTCAAAAACATCAATGTTCCGGGTTATTAATTGGCTTACCCCGGCATATGAATGGAGAGATGGGTCCGGAAGCGGAAAAAATTATGGAATTTGGAAGACGCTTGGGCCGGGATTGCGGGGTTAACCCGGTTTTCTGGGATGAAAGACTGACTACCGTCCAGGCTGAGCGGGCACTCCTCGAAGGGAATGTCCGGCGCCGCCGCCGGCGACAGGTCATCGACCAATTGGCGGCGGTTCTGTTGCTTGAGAACTATCTTCAAGCCAGTGCTTCCCGGAAAAATGAAAACTAAGCCCGGGAAAAGCCAAATTCCTCTTGTAATCGCTACCGGTTTAGGGGAAAATATACTCATTAAATTAAAAGGAGGGTAAACATGTCCCATCATCACGGGGAAGAAGATTGGATTATCCTTGTCGATGAGGATAATCAGGAGTATCGCTACAGTTTGGAACGG
>JAAYMP010000108.1 GCA_012521315.1 Bacillota bacterium | reverse complement strand
CGTGTTTATCCATCTGGCCCAGAAATTGCCGGGCGTACGCGGACAAGGATTCCACGTAGCGCCGCTGCCCTTCGGCGTAAATGGTGTCAAAGGCCAGCGAGGATTTGCCCGAACCGGAGATCCCGGTCATCACCACCAGCTGGTTCCGGGGGATTTCGAGATCGATGTTTTTCAGGTTATGGACACGCGCGCCGCGAATGGTGATCCAGTCCTTTTTCATCTTGGTTCATTCCTCCAGTAATTTCTGCCATTCCTTCAGTTCGTCCCGCAATTGGGCGGCGATCTCAAACTCCAGTCTCCCCGCTGCCGCCAACATCTCCGCTTCCAGCCGGTTAATCGTCTCCTCCACTTCGTCCCGGGTCATTTTCTGTCGTTTGGTGTAATAAGCCACTTTCTCCTCGGCCACCTGTTCCAGGTTGATCAGATCTCTTACCGCTTTCTGGACCGATGCGGGCGTGATGTTGTGTTCTTCGTTATAACGGATCTGTTTGGTCCGGCGCCGGTTGGTCTCCTGGATGGCCCGGGCCATGGAGTCGGTTACCTGGTCGGCATACATGATCACCTTCCCGGAGACATGGCGGGCGGCTCGGCCAATGATCTGGATCAGCGTGGTCTCCGAACGGAGAAAACCTTCCTTGTCGGCGTCCAGGATGGCCACCAGCGTTACTTCGGGAAGATCCAACCCTTCCCGTAACAGGTTGATTCCGACGAGGACATCGAATTTCCCGAGTCGGAGATCGCGCAGGATCTGGACCCGGTCGATGGTGTGGATCTCCGAGTGGAGATATTTCACGCGGAACCCGGCTTCCTGCAAGTATTCGGTTAAATCCTCGGCCATCCGTTTGGTTAGGGTAATGACCAAAACCCGCTCCTGGCGATTCACCCGCTGGCGGACCTCTTCCATCAGGTCATCGATCTGCCCTTTCACCGGGCGGACATTCACCTCCGGATCCAGGAGGCCGGTGGGGCGGATGACCTGTTCAACCACTTGGGAGGCTTTTTCCATTTCGTAGGCGGCCGGAGTGGCCGAAACATAGATTACTTGGTTAACGGCCCGTTCAAACTCTTCGAAGCGGAGCGGGCGGTTGTCCAAGGCGGAAGGCAGGCGGAAGCCGTATTGCACCAGGGTTTCTTTGCGCGAACGGTCCCCGGCGTACATGGCCCGCAGTTGTGGGATGGTGACATGGGACTCGTCAATAAAGAGCAAAAAATCGTCGGGGAAATAATCCAGGAGAGTGGCCGGGGGTTCGCCCGGTTGCCGTCCGGTCAGATGACGGGAATAGTTCTCGATCCCCTGACAGTAACCGACTTCCTGCAGCATCTCCAGGTCAAAGCGGGTCCGCTGTTCCAGCCTTTGGGCTTCCAATAGTTTACCGGCCGCCTGCAACCGGGCCAGTTCCGTTTCGAGTTCGGCTTCGATCGAACCGATTGCCGCTTTTAACTTTTCTTCACTGGTCACGTAGTGGGTACCGGGGTAAATGGTGATCTGTTCTTTTTCGCCCAAAATTTCCCCGGTTAAAGGGTCGACTTCGTAGATCCGGTCGATCTCATCCCCGAAAAGTTCGATCCGGACCACGGTTTCGCCATAGACCGGAAAAATTTCGATCACATCCCCGCGCACCCGGAAGGTACCGCGGGTAAAGCCCACGTCGTTTCTGGTATATTGGATCCCCACCAAACGGCGGAGGATCTTGTCGCGGTTCCGGGTGTCCCCGTGTTTTAGCGAGAGGGTCATCCCCTGGTAGTCTTCGGGGGAACCCAATCCGTAAATGCAGGAGACACTGGCCACAATTAAAACGTCCCGCCGTTCAAAAAGGGCGGAGGTGGAAGCATGGCGCAACCGGTCAATCTCCTGGTTGATGCTGGCGTCTTTTTCAATATAGGTATCAGACTGGGGGATGTAGGCCTCCGGTTGGTAATAGTCGTAATAACTGACAAAATAATGGACGGCATTCTCCGGGAAAAACTCTTTGAATTCGCTGTATAACTGAGCGGCCAGGGTTTTGTTATGGGCAATGACCAAAGTGGGCCGGTTGACCCGGGCAATTACGTTAGCCATGGTAAAAGTCTTTCCGGATCCGGTCACGCCCAGTAAAACCTGGTGGCGCATCCCGGCGTCGAGGCCCGCGGTCAACTGGGCAACCGCTTGCGGTTGGTCGCCGCGGAGTTGGTAAGGGGAGACTAACTTGAAACCGGACATCGAATCAACTCCAAACGATCGCATTAACGTTTACATAAATGGTAGTATAGCAAAGGGCATGGCAAAAGGCAAGGGCAAAAAAAAAAAATGCCGAACATACATTCGTGTTCGACACAAAAGGGGGAAATCCTCTTCCGGGAGGTTAAACTTACTTAACAAGCGTGGAAACATG
>JAAYMP010000107.1 GCA_012521315.1 Bacillota bacterium | reverse complement strand
CTTCCGTTTGGCCGGATCGGATTCTCTAATCCCGGCGTTAACCAATGCATCAAACTCGGCCGCCGCAAACTTCTGGCCAATTTCACCGGTGAAGGCCATGAAATCGCCTTTACTGTGCAGATAGGGGTAGACAAAATTGTGCGGATCGGCAAAGTCGGCCAGCCATCCGATGAAGACCATCGGTAACCGCCCTTCGCGGCGCCGCGGGAGCATGGTCGCCCATTCCATTCCTTGGACTTCCACCTGGAATTTGGGGTTGATCGACTCAATCCCGTGTTCTAAAATTTCACAAGCCGTCTTCCGCGTGGTGTTAGGAATGTTCCAAACCAGAGTGAGTTTAAAGCCTTTCTCCCAGACTTGGCCATTGAAGGCTTTTTTAAAGTACTCGGCGGCTTTCTCCAGATTATATTCATAACGCGGGCCGTTGGGATCGAAGAAGTCACTCAAGCCCAACGGAATGGCGCCATAGGGAACAGAGGCTTCACCCAGGACCACTTCTTCAATGAAGGACTCGTAGTCAAAGGCATAACAGAAAGCTTTCCGGATATTGATGTCGGAGAAGAAATCCGGGGGAATTCCGTTCCCGTCCAGCTTGCCGCTGCCGACAAACTCGTTGTCCACCGCGTTGATCTCTTGGTTGAAGATGGCGCAGACGTTACTTAACCGCGGAAGGTTCCGGATAATCGTTACCCCTTCCATCCCCTCCAGCTGCGGGGAATTTTCAACAGGAACATAAATTGCGTCCGCTTCGCCTTTTTGCAACATCAGTTTTCTGGTGTTAAACTCCGTCACACTATTATTGACGATCACCGTTTTAATCTTGGCCGGTCCTTGCCAATAATCGGCATGGGCTTCCATGGTGTGCTTACTGTTGCTGCGGTCCCACTCCACTTGTTTGTACGGGCCGGTCCCCATCGCTTTCTCAAAGAGAACCTGTTCTTCGGTGGGCAGGTCATGCCATTTCGTCCAGGTTTCCGGCTTCCCGTCCCAAGCCCCGTTGGCAATCATCCATTCTTTATTCAGGACCACGGACCAACTGGAGTTCCGGGCGAGAATCGACAAGAACGGTGGATAGGGGGCATGCAACTTAATGACCACGTTATCCCCGTCGACCTTGATCGCATCCATCACCCGTTTCGCGGTCGCCACGAGCCCGGCTTCGTCAACCTCCTCAAAGGAATCGACTCCGGCGATCTGACAAGCCAGATCTTCAATGGTGGCTACGCCAAACAAGGGCTCAATCAACATCCACATCGGGCTGCCCGTCGGATCGGCCAGGATATTCCGTTCAAAGGAATACTCCACATCTTCCGGGGTTAAAATGGCGCCGTTGTGGAACTTAACCCCTTTCCGAATCGGGAAGGTATAGGTTGTCCCGTCCGGGGAGATCAAACCGTTCGCCACCGAGGGCACCTCGGTTGCCAGCATCGGCACAAACTCATCCAAGCTTCCTTCTTTGTAAGCGATCAAATTGTCGTAATACTGAAAGATAATTTCTGAACTGGCCGTATCATAGGCCTTCGACGGATCAAGCGTTTCCGCATCGCCGGCCCCTACATAAACAAAGATGTCCGGATCGAACTTGATGCTCTGGCTCCCGCCCGCTTGTTTCGGGCCCTGACCGGTCCAGATTATTACTCCGGCGCCGATCACCACAAGCGCGAGGATCACCCACAACCAAACTTTTCCTTTCAACTTTGACACCTCCAAAATTTAAGTAAAACTGTAACGGCGACGAACAACAGCGTTCCCTTGACCACCCCCCCTGCCTTCCATAATCATGAAGCTAAAGCCGGTGTAATAAACCAAAGCCTGATCTTCTTCTTCTTAGGCAATTTTCAGCCCGCGCAAAGCCAGTTTTTCCCCGAAATGACATGCCACCAGGTGGTTTTCCCTCCCCGCCAGCGTCTGGAGGACCGGCTGTTCCCGGCTACAGACGGGCTGGGCATAACGGCACCGTGGATGGAACCGGCACCCACTGGGCGGATCGGCCGGGCTGGGCACATCCCCTTCCAAAATAATCTGTTCCAATTGGTTGTCCGGGTCGGGAAGCGGAATGGCGGAAAAGAGCGCTTCCGTATAGGGGTGTTTTGGGTTGGCGAATAGTTCATCGGCCTCCGCCAGTTCCACAATCCGCCCCAAATACATTACGGCGATCCGGTTGCAAATATGATAAACCACACTCAAATCATGGGCGATAAAAAGATAGGTCAGGCCGTATTGTTCCTGCAAGTCCTGTAATAAGTTAATGACCTGGGCTTGAACCGAGACGTCCAACGCCGAGACCGGTTCGTCGCAGATCACCAACTGCGGTTTTAAAGCCAAGGCCCGGGCAATCCCCACCCGTTGCCGTTGCCCGCCGCTGAATTCGTGGGGGTACCGGCGAAGATGGTCGCCGGAAAGGCCAACGGCGGCCAGGAGTTCAACCACCCGGTCGCGCAACTCGGTTTTGTTCTTGAGCCCGTGGGTGATTAAGGGCTCGGCCACAATCTGTTCCACCGTCATCCGGGGATTCAGTGAAGAATAAGGATCTTGAAAGATGAACTGCAGATCGCGGCGGAGGTTCCCGATGGTTTTCTGGGTAATCGGCGTCTTCACCCCGTCCTTATAAAAAAACATCTCTCCGCCGGTGGGTTTTTCCAGGTGAATGAGACACCGGCCTGTGGTGGTCTTTCCGCAGCCGCTCTCCCCAACCAGGCCAAGGGTCTCGCCGGCGCGCACGTTAAAACTCACCCCATCCACGGCGCGCACGTGACCCACGGTGGTCCGAAAAACGCCCCGCTGGATCGGATAGTATTTCCGCAGATCCTTGACTTCCAGGAGGAGTTGTTCCTGCGGATCCATCGTCGTTATCTGGTTACTTGCCATAAAGCCAACACCTCACCTGATGTCCGTTCTCTTCCACCGTGGGCGGTTCTTCGCTACAAATCGCCATCCGGCGGTCGCAGCGGTCCTGAAAAGCGCATCCCGGCAAAGCGGCAGTCGGATTAGGCACCATGCCCGGAATCGGCGTCAACCGGCGTTCCTGGCGGGGTCCGATCGTCGGGATTGACCGCACCAGACCGGCGGTGTAGGGGTGTAATGATTCCTTGATAATCTGGCGGACGGTCCCCCTCTCCACCACTTGCCCAAGGTACATGACGACAACCTCGTCGCAGATCTTGGTCACCACGCCCAAATTATGGGTGATCATCATGATCGCCATCCGGTATTCTTCCTGCAACCGCTGCATCAAGTCGAGGATCTGCGCTTGAATGGTGACATCCAGCGCCGTCGTGGGTTCATCGGCGATCAACAAGCGGGGATTACAGGACAGCGCCATCGCAATCATCACCCGCTGTCGCATGCCGCCGCTGAGTTGGTGGGGATACTCTTTTACCCGCTGTTCCGGACTGGGGATCCCGACTTTCCGGATCATATCGGCGGCGATCGCGAGGGCTTCTTTCTGGGAAACCTGGCGGTGGAGTTCCACGACTTCCATGATCTGATCCCCGACCGTCATGACCGGATTCAACGACGTCATCGGCTCCTGGAAGATCATGGCGATCTCATTCCCCCGAATGCTGCGCATGACCGGGCCCCGCGGGTCTTGCCGCGCCAGATCGATGACCCCTTTCTCCCCGCGGTTGTAGAGAATCTTCCCTGCATGAATCCGCCCTTTGGGCTCAGGGAGAAGCTGCATCACCGAGAGGGCCGTCACACTTTTGCCGCAACCGCTCTCGCCAACCACTCCTAAAACATGAGAGCGGCGCAGATCGAAAGAGACGCCGTTAACCGCTTTCACGATGCCTTCTTCCGTATAAAAATAGGTATGAAGCTTCTCAATCTTTAATAATTCATCGGCCGCCAGCCCATCCGCGGAAGTTGCCACCATTTCTTCCTGGTTAATTGCCATATTTGTTAACATTAACTCTCCCCTCCAAACAGATCAACATTATACATTTGAGATAAAAGTCAAAAATCCTTTTGGTGCTTTTTCGGTGCTCCCCCTGGAATAATGGATATTTATAATACAAAAAGCAGCAAATCGCCCCCGGTCCCTCGAAACAAGAGAATACACCATAGGCGATCGCTGCTTTTCCTTTTTCAATTGTATTCGGGCCCCGCCCGGTTTATGTTCCACCAAAAAACAATCGGTAATTAAGTTTATGTTTTTTAATTTGTCACGGTAAAATATTCATCTCAACTAATTGACTGACCAATTTTTGGTTTTTCTTGGTTTTCCTTTGTTTCCCTCTGTTTTCCCCGGTTATCCCCAGCCCGGCCAAAAAAGCAAAGGCTTTTGGTTTTTCGCCGCAGTTATCTTTAGCACTACCTGGACTTCCAGACCAATAAATCGGCTCATCCCTCTATTTGCTCGCCCGTCTCCGGCACCGTTTCCCCGGGAAAGCCTCCCTCCGTGGCACTCTCCGCATAGACCGTCGCCACCCGGATTAAAAGGGCCTCGGTCCCCGCCGGGCCGATCAACTGCGCCCCTACCGGCAGTTGGTTGATCCGGCCGCAGGGGAAGGAAAGGGCGGGATTACCCGTCAGATTGGCCGCCACCGTATATTGCTCCGTCAAAGCCAGAGCCCGTTCCTCCTTGGCTTCATCCCCAAACCGGAAGGCCGGCGCCGCCGTCGTCGGCGTTAAAAGCAGATCACAACGGCGGTAGGCGGCGGCAAAATCCCGGATCATCCAGGCTTTGACCTTTTGCGCTTGCCGGTAATACTCTTCGTAGCAGTCGGCGCTTAAAAAATAGGTTCCCAACAGAATACGGCGTTTTACCTCCAGCCCCAAACCATGCCGGGTCGTGGTCATCATCTCCACGTTCCCCCGGCCGGCCCCCGCCCGGCTTCCGTAACGAACTCCGCCGTACCGGGCCATACTGGCGCTGGCTTCGGCATAAGCCAGGAGATGGTAGGTGGGGGCCGCATACGCCACGGACGGCAGGGAGAGCTCCACCAACTCGCAACCGGCCGCCCCCAGAACTTTGGCCGCCGCCAAAACCCGTTCTTTAATTCCGGCGTCCAACCCTGTCCCGAAAAATTCCCGGGGAAGCCCCACCCGCAAGCCCCGGATAGAAGCGGAGAGGTCGCCGTCCAAGTTTAACGGGTCCGGAAGGGAGGTGGGATCCAAGGGATCATAACCGGCAATCGTCTGGAACAAAAGGAGGAGATCCCGGCCGCTGGCGGCCAGCGGCCCAATCTGGTCAAAGGACGGGGCATAGGGGACCAAACCGTAACGGGAAACCCGTCCGTAGGTTGGTTTCAACCCCCAAACCCCGCAAAAAGCCGCCGGTTGCCGGATCGAACCGCCGGTATCACTACCCAGCGCCAGGGGCGCCATCCCGGCGGCGACGGCAACCGCCGAACCGCCGCTGGAACCGCCGGCGCTCCGGTTCCGGTCCCAAGGATTGCGCGTTACCCCATAATACGAGTATTGGGTCGCCGAACCCATGGCGAACTCATCCAGATTGGTCTTGCCGATCAGGACCGCCCCGGCCTGCTTCAACCTGCTCACAACCGTGGCGTCGTAACTTGGATAATAATTCGCCAGCAGCCGGGAGGCGCAGGTCGTCCGGATCCCTTCCGTGTAGATATTGTCCTTGATCGCCACCGGGATCCCGGTGAGCGCCGTGACGTTCTCCTGCGCGGCGATCCGCCGGTCGGCGGCAGCTGCCATCTGGAGGGCTTCCGCCCGCAGGACAGTGATAAAGGCATTCAACTCCCGATCATGCTGTGCGATCCGGTCCAGATAATAGGCGGTCAGCTCCACCGCGGATAATTCCCGCCTGTCCAGCGCCTTTCTTAAATCCTCCAGCTTCATCTTGTCCATCTCAATGCTCGATCCCCTTCACCGTTTTAACCGCCAGTAATAATCAGTCCTCAAAGATCCGCGGGGTTTGAAAAAAACCTGGCCTGCTGCAAGCTGCCACGTAAGACGGTCCCCGGGGGCTAGGAGGGCCGTCCCTCATCCTCCCGTCCCGGGTGGGCCGGTACGTCCGGAAAAAGATCCGGGATTCCCTCCGGCACGGGGGCCTCCCGGATCCTGGCTATGGCTTGACAAGCCCGGTTGATGGCGGGGGTCAAAACGGCAAGCTCTTCCTCGCTCACCCCCAACCGGGCGCTGGCGGCCAAAGCCCTTACCTGTTCTTTGGTCAAAACCACCGGCCTCCTCCTTTCTCTTTTACCGCCCTCCCTGCCGGGCCGCACGTTTTCTTTATCTCTCATCCGCATTCCCGGCACTTTCCTGCAAAAGCTGGATAAACTCCTCCTCGGTCAAGATCGGGACCCCCAACGCCTGGGCCTTTTCGTACTTGGACCCCGGATCCGCGCCGACCACCACATAATCGGTGCGGCGGCTCACCGCAGAACTGGGGTTTCCGCCCAAACGCCGGATGGCTTCTTCGGCTGCATGACGGGTCATCGACGCCAGGGTTCCGGTGAGCACAAAGGTCTTGCCGTTGAGCGGTGCGGTCGCCGCGGGCGTCGCCGGGACCGCCGTCATCTGCAACCCGGCGGCTTTTAATTTTTCAATCAGCCGCCGGTTCTGCGCTTCCGCCGCATAGGCCGTGATACTGGCGGCAATAATGGCGCCGATCTCGGGGACCGCCATCAGTTCTTCCGGGTTCGCCGCCAGCAACCGGTCCATACTCCCAAAGGCCTCGGCCAGACGGCGGGCCACCTCCGCCCCGACGTGCCTGATCCCGAGGGCGTAAAGGACACGGGCAAAGGGCGCCTCTTTACTGCGG
>JAAYMP010000254.1 GCA_012521315.1 Bacillota bacterium | reverse complement strand
TGATCTCAATCTCCTTACTCTCGCCATTAATCGTGATCCGGATCGTTCCACCGGACAGGGTGGTTGTTTCATCAATCAAGTTTGAAGCCACCGAATGGGCTTTGGCCAGACTCTTAATGTTAAACTGGTACGATGAGAGTAAAGCCTCGGCCGTCGCGGTTGCCGTCATTTTTTTCTCATCGGAAACGGTGACTTTCTGCGCGCGGAAAGCCATAAATGATTGTAAATTATAAGCCGCATCCTTCAGCTTGTAAAGCCGCGAGTTCAATTCGCGCCAAGCGTCGGAACGCTCCTTGAGCGTATTCTTCTGCGACTCCAGTCTGGTCAGGGGCTGCCTTTCCTGGCTCATAATGGCTTGGACCAGGGCATCGGTATCGAAGCCAGAAATAATTCCCGTGATTGATAGACTCCCAGCCATCTTCTCTCCCCCCTATACTCTTTCGTCAACAAACAAACCGATCATCTCTTCAATCCGCGCCACCAGATCCAAGATCTTCTCCGGCGGGATCACAGAGATAACCTCGTTGGTCGCTTTCTCAATCACCTGAACCATAATCCGGTTCGTCTCTTTATGTATCTGAAAGTGGATGCGCTTATGAAAGATCTCCACCGTTTCATTCAATTGGTTAATCTTTTCTTCCAGTCGTGCCAGGGAAGAACTTTCCTCTTCTCTCCCCTCCTCTTTTGCTTGTTGTGCGGCACGGGAAAAGGGCGATAAAAAGGGTTCCAACAGTTTGCCCTGTTCACTTTCGACATGGTTTTTAACAACAGATCCTTCTGCCTGCCTTATTTCGGGTTGAATCCTTTCGACCCGCATTTTCGTCACCCCCAGAAGTTTTGGGATTTAAGAAGACCTATGATCTTGAACAACTACCAAACAATACCAGAAATGTGCGAATAAGGAAAAGCCGGCCGGAAAGCCGACCGGCCCGGAACCAAACCTAGGTTGGTAAAACTAACCGAGAAGTTGCAACACAGCCTGCGGTTTCATGTTGGCCTGAGCAAGCATCGCGGTTGCCGACTGGATGAGAATCTGGTGCTTGGTGAACTCCGTCATCTCCTGAGCCATATCGGCGTCGCGGATCCGGCTCTCGGAAGCCGCCAGGTTCTCCACGGTGACGCTGAGGTTGGCGATGGTGTGCTCTAAGCGGTTTTGGATCGCACCGAGTTTGGACCGTTCAGCCGAGACGGTGTTGATCGCGTCGTCGATCTTCTGGATGACACTTTGGATATCAGTATAGGAGGTACCAGAACCGATCCGATCCGTAGTAGCGTCTAACCCTAGCCCGGTAGCCGACATATCCTGAATCGTCCCGGAGATCATCTGGTTGGCATTGGGCCCGATCTGGAAGACCACACCATTGGTGGCATAACCACCGGAAAGGATCTTCTTGGTGTTGAATTCGGTGGTGTAGGCAATCCGGTCGAGTTCATCAATTAATTGGGTGAACTCTTCCTGCAATTTTTGCTTGTCGGATTCGGTGTAGATGCCGTTCGACGCTTGCACCGCCAGTTCCCTCATGCGGTTCAGGATGGCATGGGTCTCATTGAGGGCACCCTCAGCGGTCTGGATGAAGCTGATGCCGTCCTGAGCGTTACGGATCGCTTGCTTCATGCCGCGGATCTGAGCTCTCATCTTTTCGGAGA
>JAAYMP010000106.1 GCA_012521315.1 Bacillota bacterium | reverse complement strand
GTCCCCCCCGACCGCACCGCCGGGCTTCAGGTCAACCCCGTGAAACGCTGGCCGTAACGATTCTGGTGGAGCTTGGGAAAGGCCAGCCCGGATCGGGGGTGTCCCGCCTTTTCTTCAGCGGGGTAACCGATGGCCACGATCGCCTCGACTGTAAGGTGGGACGGAATCTGCAGCACCGCGCGGACATACTCTTCGGCGGTCAGCTCCGGGCTATGGTCCCGCTTGCGGATCTGCAGCCAGCAACAGCCCAAGCCTAACGCCGTCGCCGCCAGGCTAATAAAGGTGGTGGCAATCGCCGCGTCCTCAACCCAAACATCACATTTGGCCGGATCGGCGCAGACCACAACCGCCAGGGGCGCGTCTTTTAAAAACGCGTTATGGCTACGCGCCTGGGCCAGTTGGGCAAGGAGCGCCGGCTCGGTCACGACAATAAATTCCCACGGTTTTAAGTTCCGCGACGAAGGAGCACGGAGGGCCGCTTCCAGGATCTTGGCCACTTTTTCCGGTTCCACCGGATCCCATTTATACTGGCGGATGCTTCTCCGCTGCTCAATCAGCTGCCAAAAATCCACTCTTCATCACCTCAAATCCGGTTTCCCTATTCTCTCCGGTCCCGACCAAAGGTATAATAGGGGCTATGGATCACTGGGCTTCCAATTATTTTGTCAGAACAATGCGGAACCCTTCTTTTCAGTCAAAAGATGGGAAAAATGAAAAGGAAAAGACCTGCGCAAAAACAGGTCTTTTCCCTTTGTGGGGTTTCCTTTATTCGTTTATTCGTTTTCGGTTATGATTTAGGCCGCCGGTTTTTTCCGCGGTTTTCCGCGCGGGACTGGGCATCGGCCATCCGGCACTGGCGGCAAACCCCCTTCGCCAGCACCTGATACTCCAGGACTAGATTCCCCTCAACCTCGCGCCCCGGGGAGTCGAGGGCGGGGATCTTCAGGTCGTTCAATACACCGCACCGGACACACTTAAAATGACCATGGGGGTTCAAGTTCGCTTCGTACCGGATTTGATCCTCGTCGGTCGCCAGCGCCAAGATGACCCCTTTCTCCTCCAAAAGCTTCAGGGTGTTGTAAACCGTCGTCTTCGAGAAGGTGGGAATAACCGCTTTCAACTCGGCGTAGATCATCTCGGCCGTCGGGTGAACCCGGTGCCGGGACAGGTACTTCATGACTTCGATCCGCTGTTGCGTCGGGCGAATCCCCACCCGCTCCAGCGCGTCACAGATCTCCTGCAAACTCAGCTCCATCTTCTTCCCCTGCCTTTACCTAGCCACTGCTCCCGTGGGCGCATGCCGGTCAAACTTTCTACCTTAATCTTAGCACAGACCAGCCGGGGTCTCAAGGGTCCCATCGCGTCACCGGCTCCGCGAGCGGCTGGACGAGGCTATGGCCGGCGGCGTTGCCTGTTTTCCTTTAAGCAAGCTTCCGGTGGCAGAACCACCAGTCATAACAATCGTAAGTCGCCTTCCGTTCTTTGGCGGTCTGTTCGTCCGTGGCCGGCGGGATGATCACTCCATCCCGGATCAACTCGTTATTTGGCCAGTTGGCAGGGAGAGCAACGCTGTTTTCGGTCGCCACCTGCAACCCCTTGACCATCCGCAAAATCTCATCAATGTTCCGGCCCAATTCTTGCGGGTAATATAGGATCGCCCGGACAGTCCCCTCCGGATCGACCACAAAGACGGCCCGGACCGTGTTGGTCCCCTGCCCGGGGTGGATCAAGCCCAGTTTCTTCGCGACTTCGCCGGTATCGTCGGCCACCACGGGAAAGGAGATCTCCGTATCCATTTTTTCCTTGATCCATTCCAACCATTTAATATGGGAGAAAACCTGGTCGATACTGAGCCCGACCAGTTCGGCCCCGAGCTTCCGGAATTCGACCGCCCGTTTCTCAAAGGCCACAAACTCAGTGCTACAAACCGGAGTAAAATCGGCCGGGTGGCTGAAGAAGACAAACCATTTCCCCGCCAGATCATCGGGTAAAGTCTTTGGCCCGTGGGTCGTCTTCACGCTAATCCGGGGAAATTTGTCACCAATCAACGGCAATCTGTTTTCCATTCAACAGTCCCTCCATTTTGTATTTTTTACGTTTTTGATTTTAATATAAATTTGTTTTAATGTCAATAATTACTGCCAACTTTTTTTCTCCGCATACCTTAGCTTGATGGGTACCCCAAAAAAGCCATCCGGGATATAAAAAACGTCCTGTACCGCATGGTACAGGACGGAAAGCTGGTTTTGTTTTTAAAATTTTAGGTAATCAGTTGTTGAGCAGAGCATTGGCTATTAACTTGTCAAATTTGCGGACGTCCACCTTTCTTTGGAGATTAACCTTAATATGTCCTGCGCGCGTCCACAATTCAACCTCGGCATTTAAATCCAAAAATTTTCCCGCGTTTTCCATCGACCACATGTAAATGGAGGAATATGGCAATGAATAGATTTCCACTTTTTTGCCGGTAATACCCTGTACATCGCGGACAATTAACCTTTATTAGTAAAGATTGCACTGTCGCGCAGCGTTTTGTAAGCGGCGACGGCAACTTCTCCTTCGACCAACAGATCCTGTACATCCGCGGGGATTGGACACTCACTAAGCAATGTCCAGGACAAAATACTATCGACTTCGCCCATAAAGGCCAACCTCCTCTTGTCTTCTGTTTTTCCAATGTTCGGTTTGACGGATAAATATCCTCTTTCATATTTTTTTACTTTTCAAATGTTTCGGGAAACTCCACTGCTTAAGGATGAAAATTTTATGTTAACCGATAATAGCTTTCGTATGCTTGTGTATGCTTAAAATCCCAGCTTTATGCGGCATTATTCCCTGGTCGACAACCCGGAAATCCAATGTTATAATCCTAAAATCGGTGCCCCCCAAGACCCGATATCCCAACCGAACCGTCGTTGAGGGCAAGATACCGGCGCGCTTTAGCGTGTAAAATCGAGAAAGGGGTATGAGACAAGATGAAATTGAACAAAAGAATGATCCGGATCGTAACCTATGGTCTGCTCGTTACCATGTTTTTCGTCAAAACCATGCCCGTTTACGCTTGGACCTACACCATTCAGTGGGGTGACTCCCTTTACAAGTTGTCCCGGCGTTTTGGCACAAACGTGGCGACCTTAAAGACCGTCAATCGACTCTCCAGTGACCGGATTAGGGCCGGAGGGAAACTGTGGATTCCCGAGGCACCATGGAAGACGACGGCGCGGGTCTCAACACCGCAGAAAGTCAAAGTTAGTTCGGAGGACCTTTACCTGCTAGCGCGGCTGATCAACGGCGAAGCCCGCGGTGAGCCGTTCACGGGCCAAGTCGCCGTCGGTGCGGTCATCCTGAACCGGGTCAAATCGGGGAAATTTCCCAAGACGATCGCCGGCAATATTTATAAAGCTCGTCAATTCGAATCCGTCGCCAACGGGCAGATTTGGCAGCCACTAACCCGCAGCGCCGTGCAGGCGGCGAAAGCGGCCCTCAACGGTTGGGACCCCAGCGGAGGCGCCTTGTATTTCTACAACCCGGCCAAAATCCGCAACCCGTACAGTTGGATCTGGTCGCGGAAAGTGGTCAACCGGATTGGACGGCATGTGTTTGCCGTCTGAGGACGGATAATACGAAGCGCCGGTGAAAAAGCGGCGTGCGACATTGAATCGCGCGCCGCTTTTGTCTCAAGCGAACACATCAATTATCGTCATTAAACCCCAAATGGCCCAATAATAATTGGCGCCGCCCATCGTTACCAACCCGGTTATGAAGAACACCAAACCGGGCACCAGTTCTCACAAAAACTGTGACAACAAGGTCAGGAGAGCAATCCGGCTGCTTCCAGCTGCGCTTCGATCTCCCTCTCCGGAAGCGGACGCGCATACTCCCCCAGCCGAATAGCCGGCTTGGTTTTCCCGTGGTAATCACTGCCGCCCGTGATGAAGAGTCCATAGGCTAATGCCTGCTGATAGAAGTGGGCCGTTGTTTCGCGCGAATGGTAGCTACTCCCCACTTCGATCCCATCCAACCCCAACCGAACGATCTCCGCCAAGAGATGTGGATGGGCCGCCAGATTGTTCCCCGGATGGGCCAAGACCGCCTTACCGCCGGTATCATGGACAACCCGAATGATCTCGTCTAAGGGAGGATATTGGACTTTAACATAACACGGTTTGCCCTGGGCGCAAAAATCCCAGTAAAAATT
>JAAYMP010000105.1 GCA_012521315.1 Bacillota bacterium | reverse complement strand
CACCACGCTCCTCTTTCAGATGGAATACGGGCGCGGTTACTTCTGGGCGGGCGAGGCCACCCGGGCTTACCGCGGAACAATTCAACTCCTCCCCTTCCCCGCAGGAATGACCATCGTCAACCAACTCACGATGGAGGAATACTTGTATGCCGTTGTTCCTTCGGAGATGCCTTCCTCCTGGCCGGCGGCGGCCTTAGAAGCCCAAGCGATTGCCGCCCGGACTTATGCCTATGCCAACCTCGGCCGTTACCGGCAGCGCGGTTTTGACCTGCTGGGCTCCGTCGCTTCCCAAGCCTACAACGGTGTAACCAGTGAAAACGCCGCGGTACGGCGGGCGGTCGACGCCACCCGGGGGCAGATTCTGACTTATAACAACAAACCAATCTCGGCTTTTTACTCCGCAAACTCCGGCGGGTATTCGGCCGTACCGCCGAGCACTTGGAACTTTAACCCGCCCTATTTGCAAGCCGTACCGGATAAGCTGGTGGAGGCCCACGATGGGCTTCCCGCGCCGGCCAAGTTGGCCGACTGGATCGCCACCCGGATCCCCTCCTATTCGTCCAACCCGAAATATAGCGCCCGGAGCGCCTACCGGTGGCGGGTGATCGTCCCCCGTACCGAAATTGAACACCGTTTGCAGAACCGAGCCAAGATCGGCCAGATCACCGGGATCGTCACCGCCGGCCGGGCGGCCTGCGGCCGGGTTGAACATGTCTTGGTCCAAGGAACCGAGGGGCAGCTCAGGATCAGCGGTGATGCAATCCGGTCCAGCTTAGGCGGCCTCAGAAGCAACCTGTTTACCATCGAGCCAAAATTGGGGCCCGACGGGCTTCCCGCCTTCTTTATCTTCACCGGCGCCGGTTTCGGTCACGGGGTTGGCTTGGACCAAAGCGGTGCCGCGGGGATGGCCGCCGACGGTTTTTCCGTCCAAGCTATCCTTGGCCATTATTATCCGGGAGCCACCATCACCAAGCTCTATCAATAACCGTTGAACTTTTGTCTATGGTAATGGCGGTGGTCGGAAAGAGAAAGACCCTTCTGGCGAAAGGGTCTTCTTTATTTGCATTTACGCAGTTCCGATCGGATCATGCGGTTTCTACTGGACGGGCAAACCAAGGTTAACCCCAAACGCCACCGTATTCTCCCCGGCGGGATAAAAACGGTGTTCGGCGCCGACCGTTAGGCAGAAACGGTTGGCCTCGCCAAAATAAAACCTTAAGCCGGTCTCAAAGCCGAAGTATAAACCAAGGTCCAGATCACCGCCGGTACTCCGGTTCAGACCATAAACCCCGTACATTCCCCCACCCAGCAAAACATACCAACCAAGGAACTCCATCGGCGGAAAGAGATCGCCTTCCCAGGCCAATTCCCCGCCGGCTTCCACCCGCCAGAGCTCCGACGAAACCCCCAACCGCAGCTTTAAACCGGTAAAGGAATTGAAAGGACGCCCCTTTTCCGAACCGAGCTTCAACATAAGGTAGGGATCATCGGCGGCGGAATCCACGGTGACTGCCAGTCCATACATGGAACGGTGTTGTTTGGAGAGGCGTTGATAGAGGAGGTTGCACTGTCGATACCAGTATTGACGTTCGGAAACATGCGCCTCGGCCCCGCGCCGGAGCGCCTGTTCCAAGTAGGCCATAGCGGTCTTCCGCTCTCCCTTTTGGTTGTAGGCCCGCCCGAAGGCGTAGTAGATCCAACCGTCCCCCGTGGGGTCTTCCTTTAACGCCTGCGCTTGTTGTAAAAGCGTCAAAGCCTCCCCGGTCCGTTCGGCACTGACCTCCGTCAGACAGTATCCTTTGACGGCGTAGCCGGTGGCATATTCGGGGAGAAGTTCCATACTGGCTTCGGCCAAGACCAGATAATAGCTGATATTTCCGCCTCGCAAGCGGAACTGGTTAAAAAGCTGGTCATAACTGTCCGCCAAACGCCGGACGCCGTCGGCGGCCCACTCCGGCGTCACGCCCGCCTCCCCCGCCTGGCGTAACGCTTTCCCCAAGGCGTCCACGGCCGGGCCATACCGTCCATTGCGCTGGTAAGCCCAGCCCAAAAGGTATGCCGTCCACCCATGTTCGACCGGGGCTTCCTCCAGAGCCGCCGCTCGTTCCAGGACTTCAAGGGCCCGCCGGGGCGCCTTGTCCGCCATTAGGTAAGAGTAGCCTAAAACGGCATGGGCGTAAGCAAAATCCGGCAGGAAGGTAATAACCCCTTCCAGAAAATCGATGGCTGCCTCGTACTCCCCGTTCGCCAGGAAGGTTTCGATCTTCCCTTCGTAACAGTAGCGTAAGAGGCGGAGACAGTCGGTTTCCCACGCGGGAGCTGAAAGCACCGCCGACTGATGTGTGCTGGTTATGGCCCGTTCCAAAGCCTCCCGTGCTTTATCTTTATCCCCTGTCTCCCAATAGGCCCAACCCAGCAAATAATAGGTCCAACCATCCCCGTACGGTCGATCGACCAAGGCCAGCGCAGCCAGAAGGGATTCTAACGCCTCCGCGGCCCGGACCGGTTTGCTTTTCAGAAGGGAATAGCCCCGGGCCGTATAGGCAAAAGCGGGTTTAAACTTGTCAATTGCTTGCTGACAAAGATTGATCGCCCGGGCATAGTCCTGCTCTGCCCAGCAGGCCTCGATCTCTTCCCTGTACAATTCCAGGCAGAGCCTGATCGCCTGGTTGTACCAATCCTCCGGTGACCGCTTGATGCCCACGACTTGGTAGCGCAGGGCTGCCTTCTCCAACGCCAAACGGGCCTCAAGCCGGCGCCCCCGGTTGGCATAGATCCGTCCTAATAAATAATGGGCAAAACCGTCACCCCACGGCTCCTCGGCCAAAGCCACCGCCTTTTCCAAAGCAAGAAGCGCTTGTTCTTCGTTGGCCGGCTGGATCCGCAGATATGTATAGCCCAGCGCGGCATAGGCGAAGGCAAAGGCGGGGTATTTGGCCAGCGCCTCCTGGCAAAGGGAATAGGCTTTGAGGTACTCTCCTCTGCTCAGCGCTTGTTCGATGCGGTCTTGATAGGTTTGCTCCTCGCGCCGGGCAAAACCTCCTCCCGGGTGGCCGCCGCTGCCCGCCGGCAACGGAGCGGAGGATTCCCCCGGTCCTTCCCCGGGTAACCCCGGAAGAACGGTTTCGGATTCGGGAAGGATACCCCCGCCCGCCGGAACCACCGTCTGCAGCAGTTGCATAACACCCTCATCCTTCGGCAGTTCGACAGAGGTAGCCGCCACAATCTTCCCGGTTGTAGTGGTAATCACGCGGGCGTTCACCCGGACCGTCGTTGCCAACGGAGAAATGGTTCCGGAGACTACCGCCGAAACCCCCAGAATCTTCCCGAGTTCCTGCGCCGAGGATGAATCGACAAAACCAGCCGCGCTTAACTTCAGTTCATCGAGGACTTTATTGAGCAGCTGCCGCTCGATGACCTCAAAACGCCGCGTTAAAAACAGCCGGGTCGTTAATTCTTCGGCCACAAACCGCCCCAAGCCGGTCACCTGCCCGCCCAGATCGGGGAAGTCCAGAACGGCAAGGCGCATTTTCTCCGGCCCCTCCAATGTACCGGTATTCTCGGCCATTAGTTCAACAATCCGGGTGGCCAGCTGATCCAGGCGGTCGTCCAGTTCAGTCTGGGCCAAGCATGGTAAGGTGACAAGCAGCAAAAAAGGGAAGAATACAATTACCCTGAGGAAAAATCGGCTTACACTTTTCATCGAAAGCACCCTTTTTTGTTCATATTCTTAGTTTAGTCGTTTGGCTAGTTCGGCAGCGAGTTTTGGCAGCGCGTCCGGCCAGTTGGTCGCCGTGGTACTCCGGGCAAAAGTATAGATGAAAGGTTTGACTTCCTTACTAACGCGGCCGGTGGGAATCTGCAGCCTTTTGGCGGATACTTCAATGCGGACCCGGTTGCGCGCCTCAAAAGAATGGATTGCCCCGATGATCACTTCGTCCACACCAAGAATCCGTCCAAGATCCAGTGCTAATTTCTCGTCCAACTCTCCACCTAAAGCGGCGGCTTGTTCGGTCAGGACCGCTTGGGTCCTGCCGTAATCCAACATCACATATTTACCATTGGCCATTGCTTGCATTTGGCTTTGGAGTTCCCGGGCGAGAAGCTCTTCAACTCCGGGGGTGGTTGTCTGATTGATAAAGAACAAAACCGTTCGGAGCGGCAGATCCCGGTCTGCGTTGGCCTTCGCCCGGCGGTAATGGTCAACAAACTCGCTTATTTCCGGGGCTAATAAATAAGCCTGTTCGAACTCATGTAACGCTTCCGTCCACCGGTTAACCGCTTCGTAGCTTAAACCCCGCCGGTAGTGCACCCAGGCCAGTTCCTGGGCCAACTGGTTCAGTTTCTGGCGCGCTTCGGCCGAAGCCGGGATGTATTGTAAAGCTTGGCGGTAGTATGCTTCGGCCGCTTCCAATTGTTTCTCCTTCCAGGCCTCGTCACCCAAGCGCACGTACATTGCCCCCGCCTTTTCCTTTGCGGTCGCCAGTTTGGCGGCCACATCCTTATATTTCGGGTTAAGCTCCCAGGCTTTGGTAAAAGCTTGAACGGCGCCCGCCCAATCGCCGGCCGCCGCTAATTCCTCTCCTTCGCGGTACAGTTTCCCGGCTTTCCCGTTGATGATTGCCGTACGGATCAGGCAAACGGCCCCGACTACCACCGCCGCGGCCACGCCAACCTTGATTACCATTTCCCCGGAATCCGACTGTCCGCTCGCCGCGGTTGCCGGCAAAGCATTAAACACCAACATAAAGACCAGCGTCAGACAGGTTATTTTCAGTGCGTTTCTCATTATTACCGTTGGTTCCCTTAGTGAACCAACTCCCCCCTTCCTCCAGCCCGTTAGTCGATGACAAAAGCAACGGCTCCGTCCTTGATTACCTCCGGATTCAGTCTCCGAAACTTCCGCGCCGCTTCTACCCCGAGCACCAGATCGGTCTGTTCTCCTCCCGCCGGAACCGCACTGTCCGCCGTCAAGACAAGTGGGTTGGCCCCCAAACGGGGCAGGTTACGGGCCAAATCAACCGAACGGGCGTACGCCACGATCGTGGTAAAGCCCGGCCGCGCCATGTTGACCATGGTGGCCGCATAGAGGAGATTCCCTTCGTAGTCAAAAACCTGCGGGTAAAGGGCGGGTTTTAATCCCAAACCACGGGCATCAATGATCACCCCGGTATAAGGTGCGGCAACCCCGGGCGCGTGATAATCATAAAACGCCGGGAAAGACGGGCTCACCCGTTCCGTGATCTCCGGGCGGTTCAGCAGGGAGGTGAGTCCGGCTTGTCCGCCCAAGGGCAATTCAATGGTGAGTTCTATCGTGCCATCTAATTGTTGGTTGATTTTGATGATCCGCGCACCCTGGACAAAACCTTCAACCACAACCTTGACCTCGTCACTCTGCATGACATAATTTCGCACGTAGGTTTCACTGTTGACCCGGACACCGTACAATACTTCCGCCGCGTTGCGGTAGGCATCGGCCTTGGCCGCTCCGCGGGCCATCAACCGGGCCTGTGCTCCGGAGACTCCCTTTGGCGGAGCGCCGTAGCCAACCACATAGATCAGACCGTTGCCCCAGTCAATCCGGCCGGGGCCGACCTCTTCAATCATTCCTTCGTCCTGCCCGCCAACCGGAGAAGTCATCACCAGAAAAAACAGACAAAACAAGGCTACTAAGGAGTTTTTATGCTTGCGCGTGGCAACCACCCCCGTTTCAATTTATCCCTTCCCAACCGCCGTGGAGCATCAGTTTGATTAGATACGAAGAGACAGCGGTGATCTCAACATTAAGATCCCGCCCACTGGCCAGTTGGTCGGCAAGCTGCGGAGCGGTAAGCGTTGTTTCAACAGTCAGCACCGCTTGCCGCCCGGTATATTCCCGTAATTGCACCGCCTTCACCAGCGGGATCTCCTTTAACCGCTGCTGAAAGAGGATTAACTGTTGGTAAGCAACATGATCAACAACCACCGTCAGGCGGCGTGCTTCGGTGATCAGGCCGGCCAAGTCGGTGAGGAGGGCGGGAATGATCTTTTCCCCGGCGAGCCGCATGGCTTTCTCCGCCGCCGCCGCCGCGGTCAGATCCACGGCGGTCTGTTGCCAGTCCCGAACGGCCAGGACCTCACCGGTGTCGGCTCTAAGCACCTTCGTCTCCACGAAAACCCGGCAGGAAATAAAACCGTGAAACCGGCCAAGGATTTCACGGTAAACCCGCCCCTGGACCAGGAGGTCTTGCTGTCCGCCAACCGCCTCCCGCCCGCCGGCGGTTGCCACTTGGTATCCGGCCTCCGTCAACCCTTCCGCCAGTTGGTCCGCCAAGCCACCGGCGGCCAGGTCCGAGTCGGCAGCCACCACCCAAACCAATATCCGGGGGTCACCTGCCAGCTTCAAGTTCAAACGGAGTTCCTGCAGATCTTCGATGATCGCCCCTCTTTTGATCCCGACGGTAAGCAGAACTTTACAGATGTTCTGTTCCACCCAAGAATCGATCACCTCGTAACTTGAGACATAACCGGCGGAGCGGAGGCGGATTGAATCCTTGATTAACGCATAATTCTCCACTTGGGTATCGCTATAAACCAAAATACCGACCGCCTGTTCGACCGCCTGTTGTAAACCGTTCGCCACGGCAAGCTCACGGGCCTTAGTCAAATCCCCACCGCTGATCAAGGCTTCGCCCACAACCTGAAGCACAACCGTCTCTTCTTCGGCCGCCAGCCCCGCAGTCACCGAAAAAACGGTTAGGAAGAGGAAGAACCCCAACCAGATGAAGCGACAATCCTTCATGGGCCAACCTCCAAAGGTGGAAATACCAAAAACTTTGGTGTTTATTTAATTCCCTTTCAGGGAGGATTTTTCCTTTAATAAAATCATCATCTTCGCCCCTTTCTCTTGGCGACACACCCAAGATAAATACCACAGAAAAATGAGATTATTGATCTAAAGCATTTTCCAAGGAGGACAGCCCGGTTTGGCTTGTCAATAAAAAAAGAAGACCCCCCAATCGGGTCTTCCGCTGAAGGGACGGGAAAAACTTACTGGACAGGGTAGTCGTCCCCTTCGATTTTCAACCTATAACCGCGGTTTTTTGCCGAGTCGGCCTTGGGTACCAGCACTGCCAAGACGCCATTTCGGTATTTCGCCCTCGCCTGCTCGGCTTTGACCTCCACCGGCAACGGGATAACCCGGTAGAAACTGCCGTAACGACGTTCCGTTAAATGGTACCCCCGCTCTTCCTTGGTTTCGTCCCGTTTCATCTCCCCTTTAAGGACAATCTGGTTATGATCGACGGTGATCTCCAGATCATCCCGGTTCATCCCCGGCAGGTCCGCTTCGAGGATGATCTCCTGATCGGTCTCCTTTAGATCAACCGATGGCCCGAAGCCAGCGCCACGAAAGAATTCGCCAAAACTGCGCGGAAGTAAATGGTTAAAGAACCGATCGCCCCAAAAATCATTCTGGATCGGGCCGAGCCAATGACGACCC
Organism: Bacillota bacterium; assembly: GCA_012521315.1. GTDB lineage: Bacteria > Bacillota > UBA4882 > UBA10575 > UBA10575 > Capillibacterium. The sequence goes on along the minus strand of JAAYMP010000105.1, from coordinate 9,794 downwards.
TCCAAACCAACACCTCCTTACTCTTGATTTATTCTCCCCTTACTTCAATTATTTTCCCACGGTTTTTCCCCCATATACTTATATGCTTCTCCCGTTTGTGCCGCTAAGCAGTTCCGGGTCCCCTTATTTTGTACCTTCCGCCTTAAAAACAAATGAAAAAGAAAAACATAAAATGGTACCAGAAATAGAGATCGGCCGATAGAAAGGAGAATAGTGATGAGTACAACTGCTGGATGCCGCAACAATTTCTTTCCATTTTTGGTCTTTTTAATCCTCATCCTCTTGGTATTGGGTTCAATTAACTGCTAGAGAAAAAAGCAGCCCCCGTCATCCGGGGGCGTTTTTAAATCTTCTTATTTATTCAGCTCTTTCTTAAAAGCATATTGGGTCTTGGTCCGTTGGTACCCGGCGGCTTGGTAAAACTGGTGCGCTGCTTCGCGCGTGATATTTGAAACCAAAGTCACTTGGTTACAACCACGGTCTTTGGCCCATTCTTCGGCGGCGTCCAGCAGCCTTTTTCCAATCCCCATCCTCCGGTATTTTTGGTCAACAACAAGACCGGCAATCTCTACAGTCGTGTCCTTATGCAAAGGACGGTTTAAAAAAGCATGGACCCAACCGGCAATCTCCCCATCGACTTCCGCAACCAAAACCTTATGTTCGTCCCGACGGAACAGGTCAAGTAAACGGGGTTTCATCTGGCTAAGCTCTGCTTGATACCCCAATTGCCCAGCCAGTTTGGTGAGGGATGGACAGTCTTCCGGAACGGCTTCTCTGATTACCGGCCTGCTTTGCATGGTGCTCGCTCCTCTACAGTGAAAAATTACTTCTTACCGACCAGCAGGTCAAAAGCGACGGTAATGCTTTTCAGCCCGCTATTGATGATGTCCCTAATCTTTTCCTGATCCGCATTCCAAGTCAAAGGAGTCATTTTAATCAAGTGTTCCAAGTTTTCCTCTTTCAGCATTACTTTATAATGAATCTGCTGTTCCTTAACGAGTTGGAAACTGTTGGCAAAGAGCTTTTTTACGCTGTCATTTTCGTATAATTCCCGGTCGGTCCCCTTGAAGAGAATTTCGCGGAGTTCGATCAGATAGTTGGCCGTAGGCAGGATCTTAAGCAAGACGCCATGGTCCTTTAACACCCGCTTGAACTCCCCATAATTAGCGGGGGAAAGAATGTTAAGGATCAGGTCAAACTGTTCGTTTTGGAGCGGCAGCTTGGTCAAGTCGGCCACACACCAGATCAGATCCGGGTACGCTTTCGCGGCGGCCCGGATCCCCTCTTTCGAAAGGTCAATACCAACCCCCCGGAGACCGGCAAACCCCTTTTGCTTTGCCTTTAAATCCTGCCAAATCCAGGCTAGATGTGAACCTTCACCGCAACCGGCATCCAAAATATTGGCCGCCGACCAGTCTTCTTTCCGCCCGATTTCCAAGATCAGTTTACTGATGGCTTTCCGCATTGGATCAAAAAAGCCACTATCGCTGATGACTTTGCGGGCGGCAAACAACTGCTTATCATAACCGCCTTTTTCCTGTTTTAAAAGGAGATTAATATAGCCCTGTTTCGCCAAGTCAAAATTGTGCCCTTTCGCACAATACAAACTATTTGACCTACTCAAGACGAGATCCTGCTCACAGCTTGGGCAGCGAAAGAGTCTGCTGTTTCTAAGAAGCATTTCTTTCATCTGATCAATCTTTTTCTTCTCTTTACCAGTAGACATCTTTGTTGTAACCCCCTGCTCTGCTCTTTTTTCCACTCCTGTTCCTTGGCAAAATATAATTTCTGCTCTTTCCCGGGCCAGCGACCGAATGGGCAGTTATAATCATCTAAAATTTCCATAATTTTCGGTTAATAATTGTACTTCGCCATAAATGGTTAATCTCCTGTTTACTTTTGGCGGCGAAAGCCCGCTGGTCATTACCCGCCCGTTTTTAACACAATCCCCGCTTTGCTGTTCCTCTGGTGAAGAGGTCAACAAGACGCTATAATGATAAGGAAGAAGGTATAAGATACGGGGTGACATAATGAGGAATAAGCATGCTTTGGCCGATCTTTTTAACCAGATTGGGACCCTTTTGGAAGTTAGAGGAGAAAATCCGTTCAAAGCAAAGGCCTATTACAAAGCGGCCCAAACCATCGAAAGTTTGGAGACGGATCTGGACGAGTTAATCCGTAACGAGCGGTTAAAAGAGATCCCCGGTTTTGGTCCGGCCATCACCCAAAAGATCCTCGAATGGAAATCCACCGGGACAATTGCCTATTATGAAGAGCTGATGAAGACCACCCCTTTGGGCCTGTTGGACCTGTTGCGCGTGCCCGGCCTGGGGCCCAAAAAGATCGCGGTGCTCGCTTCCGCCCTGCAGATCACCGACCTGGAAATGCTGGAAGAAGCCTGCCACAATAACAGGTTGCTTACCGTTCCCGGGTTTGGCCCGAAAACACAGGCTAAGATCGCCGCCGGACTTGAGTTTATCCGGGCGCACCAGAGCAGTTTCCTCTGGGGACAAGGGATGGAATGGGCTTTAAAATTCCAGCGCGCCCTGGCCGCCCATCCGGCCGTCAGCCAAGTGGAGATCGCCGGGAGCTTACGCCGCTGTCTGCCGTTGAACCGCCGGATTGACTTGGTTGCCGCTTCCCCGCGCCCGCCAGAGGTGACGGCTTTCTTCACCGGTTCCGAACTGGAGAACCAACTCGAGTTGTCCGGGAAAGTCGTCATCCAGCAAACGGCGGAGGAAAGCACCATTACATTCCAGCGCGAGTTCAACGTACACCTGATCGTTGTTCCCCCGGAGGTGTTCCCCTTTGCTTTGTGGTTCCACACCGGCAATGAGGAGCATAAGCAGGCCATGATCCAACGGGCCGCGCAGCTTGGTTACCAACTCCGGCCGGACGGCTTGCAAAAGGGAACAACCCCCGTCGGATGTCATAATGAAGCCGAACTCTACCAATGCCTCGGTCTCGCCTATATCCCGGCGGAACTACGGGAAAACCGCGGCGAACTGGAGGCAGCCGCGGCCAACCGCCTGCCGAAGCTGGTCGAACCCGAAGATATCCAAGGCTTGTTTCACGTGCATACCAACAACAGCGACGGGCTGAGTACGTTACGGGAGATGGTGGAAGGCGCCATCAGCCGTGGGTATCATTATTTGGGGATCGCCGACCATAGCCAAAGCGCCTACTATGCCCATGGCCTGACCAAAGAGGCCTTACGCCGGCAGTGGGCGGCAATCGACGAGTTAAACCAGGAGTACCCCCACTTTAGGATCTTCAAAGGAATTGAAGCGGATATTTTGCCCTCAGGAGAGCTGGACTACGACCCGGAAACTTTGTCCCAATTCGATTTTGTCGTCGGGTCCGTCCACAGCCATTTCCAGATGGACGAGGTCGAGATGACGGAACGGATCCTGAAAGCGATGGACAACCCCTACCTCACCATGCTTGGGCACCCCTCCGGCCGGATTTTATTGTCCCGCCCCGCCTACCGGGTCAACCTGGAACCGGTCATCGAAAAAGCAGCCGAAAAAGGGATTATCATTGAATTCAACGCCAATCCCTACCGGATGGATTTAGACTGGCCTTGGTGTCTGCAGGCCAAAAAACGCGGGGTCCCCATCGCCGTCAATCCCGACGCCCATAGCGTTGGGGAATTGGATTTTACCCGACTGAGCATTCCGGTGGTCCGCAAGGGCTGGCTGGAAAAGAGCGATGTTTTTAATACGAAAACCGCCGTCGAGATTGCCGCTTTCTTTTCCCGAAAGAAAAATAATTATTAAATTGGAAAGATCTGTCCCCCCGTCATCATAAATAGTTGTATAATATAGCTGAAGAGGAAAGAGAATCCGGTTTTTTAGGAAGAAGGAGAGCTGAGCAGAGATGCAAAACCCCGTTGAACTGGTGGTCAAAGGGAAAACCTTGCGGGGAATGTACCACTACCCCGATGGCGACGGAATCTATCCGACCGTTATTCTTTTCCACGGTTTTTCCGGAAACAAGCTGGAATCCCACCGCATCTTTCTTAAACTGTCACGGCGCTTGACAGCCAACGGTCTGGCCGCGATTCGCTTTGATTTTTCCGGATCCGGTGAAAGCGACGGCGAATTCGAAGAGATGACTTTCAGCAACGAGGTCTTGGAAGCGCAGGAGATTTTAAAATTCGTCAGCTATTTGCCAACCACCGACACGGAACGCCTTGGTTTAGTGGGCTTAAGCATGGGGGGCGCGGTTGCGTCGATTATCGCGGGGAATAACCCCGCAACCGTGAAAGCATTGGTCCTGTGGGCGGCCGCCGGCATCGATACGATTATGGAACATTACCGCCAAAAAGAAGAAAAAGGTTGTTTCCTCCGGAACGAGCACGGCCAGGTCGACATCGGCGGTTTGTGGTTAAACGAAAATTTCTACACTGATTTAGCCAACTGGAATACCTATGAAACACTCCAGGCCTACCAGGGACCGGCCTTGATCTTACACGGAACCGGAGACGAGATGGTACCACCAACCACCGCCCAAAAATACCAGGCCGCCCTCGGCGGGCGGGCACGCTTGATCTATGTCCCCGAAGCCGATCATACTTTCAACCGTCATGCTTGGGAAGAACAAGTACTCACGGAAACAACGGAATTTTTAACCGACACCCTCTTTTAGTCTTTTAGATCAACTCCCCCAAAGACAACCAGGGCATTAACGCGTAACTTGCGCTCGTCAGTGTCTTCCGTTCCGATCTCCTTTTTGCGTTGATCTTCAATTCCCCCAAAGAGCGGAACCCCTCTTATCTCTACGTTCCACCCGGCGGGCAGGATAAGTTCAACCCCGCCGAATACCGCCTGGACATTCAGAACGTTTGCGCCACTCGCCAACGTCGAACCCCGCAGATCAAGGGTGACCCCTCCAAACAACGCCGTCACATTTCCCCCGCGAAAACTGGGCGAAGCAATCCGCCGCTCAATACCGCCAAAAATGGCCACGTCGTCGCTGGTGCCATCTGGCTTAGTCTCCGCCGCCCGCCGGCCGGCGCCGCCGAAATTAAACAACAAGATTACGCCGAACATGATGAGTAGGAGCGGCCATAATAAGCGCATTTGCATCTGGTCGAGCAGCCCCAGTCTGCGCAATTGCAACGCGCCGCCCAGGAAAATTAGGATCAGGCTGAAAAGATTGGTCAGACGGGAACTTACCAATTGGTGCAGGCCAATGACAACGAGAAGCAATGGCCACCAAGTACCGAACGTCGGCACAAAGGAGGCAATCCCAAGGTTGTTTAAGAGCAGGAGAAGACCAAAAAAAATCAGTAAAGAGGCTAAAAAAAAGTGGTTTTTGGGCACACCGCTCATAGGCAAACCTTCTTTCCGGCAATGTTATTAACATTATTCCAGATGTTTCCCATTTTTCCTTTCTTCCGCCAACATTATCCACCAGTAACCAGCCGTCGCCATCCAGGGACAACGGCTAAGCTTTCCCCGCGGTCTGAAAGTACTGGCGAATTGGGTGTTGGAGTTTTAAGTAACCTTCCTCGAAGATTTGACGGTACCGCGCTCTGCTTTCCTCCCAAGGTACCACCACTTGGCTTTCCGTTTCCAACTCGAGACTCGCCACAGCCTCCGCAGCGTTTTGGAAAAACCCGGCGCCAATAGCGGCCAGTAAAGCGGCCCCCAGTAAGGTAGCTTCTTCGACAGGGGGAATCCGGATCGTACAACCGGAGACCGTCGCTTTAATCCGCATCCAAGTTCGGTTCCGCGTCCCACCACCAACCGCCACGAACTGTTCAATCCCACCATCTGCTACTTGCGCAGCAGCCCGGCGGATCGCTTCCATCTCATAAGCCGTCCCTTCCAGGATCGCCTTGAGGAGATCTGCTTTTCCGTGTTCGGCCCGCAAGCCAATCAAAGCGCCCCTTACCTTTGGATCGCGCAGCGGTGCTCCACTTCCGGACAAGTAAGGATAATAGATAATCCCGGTGGGTTCCGGACCCGTTGACGCCAGGAGATCTTCGATCTTCCGGTAACTTAAAGGTTCATCCCCAAGTTGCCGGCGCAGCCATTCGAGCGAACCGCCGGCCGCCGAAAGGCCCCCGATCCAAACCATCTTTCCCGGAACGACATGACAACCGAAGGAGAGGTGGGAATTATATTCTTTGTCGCCCAAAACCCGCTGGTCAAGAGTGCCAATGAGTGATTCCGCTGTCCCGATCGAATCAAAGACAACCCCCGGTGTGATCGCGCCCACAGCCAGCGCGGCGCAAAGGTGGTCATGGCCGGCGACGGCGACTTTAATTCCCGGCAGAAAGCCGAGCTCGCGACGGACTTCACCCAGGGAAGTACCGCTCGCTTCCACCGTTGGAAAAAGGCCGGCCGGCAATCCGAATGCGGCCAACCACTCCTCGTCCCATTCCTTACGGTCGATCCGGTAGGCATAGGTACGGGCCGCCAAAGTGTGGTCGGTGCCGAACTTACCGGTGAGGCGGAAGGCAAGGTAGTCGGCGGCCGACAACCAGATCCCGTCTGCCAACAGAGAGGGTTCCTGTTCTTTAAACCAGAGGATTTTCGCCAAACCATGTTTATAGCTGGGAAACAAACCGATGCGCGTAAAAAGAGTGCGCGCATCCCCCACTTGACAGATCCGCTCATATTGTTTCATTGTTCTCCGGTCATACCAGGGAACGATCTCCGTCTTGGCTTTTCCCGTCCTTTTGTCAACCAACAAACCCGCCTCTGCCATACTGGCAATGCCAATCGCCAGGACCTCACCGGGTCTCGCCACGGCCTGGACCCGCTTTAACATCCCGGCAAATTGCTGCCAAAGCTCCTCCGGGTCGTAGGCTAAACGGCCATCAGCGCTTTGGTGGGTAATGGTTGCCTGCTTTTCCAGGTGAAGCAGCCGTCCTTTTTCGTCAAAGAGCCCCACTTTGCAATGGGTAGTTCCAAGATCGATCCCAATCAGTCGCCACTTCTTCCGCTTTTCCAAATTAAATTGCCTCCTTGTTGCCTTCGCCAGCGTCGCTTTGCCGGATTAATTCCTTTTATTAGGAAATTTGTCGTATTTATTCCTGACGAACGCAGTTCCCCGGTAAACTTCCCCTCATCAATCTGCATCTTTAATGTTGGATGGGTGAAGAGAATTTTTTCGCAATTCCCCAAACAAGCATTAAGATTTGTGATCGTCGACCGATATTAGATGTAGATTTTATTTTGCCAGACTAACGAAGAAAAGGTGATGTTGAACAATGCTATTTAGAAAAACCGGTCGTACCACAGGACAAAGCTCTGGGCAAAACACCACCGCTTTCACTGAGTTTTATATGAAAATTTTTCGTCGTTTTATCAATTTCATGTGGCGTTTTTCAATCCGTGAGCGTCTAATCGTCTATTTTTTAATTATGACGATCCTCACTACTGTTTCGGTCAGTACAATCTCCTTCTTTACCTCCCGCCGCACAATTACCAATAAAATTACCGAGTATTCATTACAAAATCTGGTTCAAGCCGGTACCTCCTTGGATTTCCAACTACAAAAGTGCGAAGATTTAAGAGTTAAACTCCAGACTGACCCTGACCTCCAAAACCACATCCAAAACTTTTTAAACTATAATTCCATCCCGGCAAGGTTCTCCATTCAAAATCTCTTCCATGAGGTGCGTTCTTTTGAGAATATCGTCGATTATATACTCCTAAGCCAACTCGACGGCGATGCCCTTGTCGGAGTCGGAACAGGTGATATCCGGAGTATGTACGCCAAAGTTAAAAATTCGCCTTTATACCAGGAAGCGCTGGCCGCACCGGGGCAAACCTGTTGGGGTGTGGTCGATTCCTACTTGACAATGGTCAACATTGTGAAAAGCCTGTCGGAAAACCGGCCCCTGGCGGCGTTTGTGGTGGTCTATAACGATGCCAACGTCAACATGTTGATCAATCTAGGTCAACACGCTGAACAAACCAAAAATCGCCCCTATTCGATAATCGTAAAACAGAACGGCCAAATTCTTGCTTCTCCCTATCCCGAACAAGTGGGTACCAGCATCACCAGTTTGTTGGCTTCCAATAAAATCGACAAAATCCTTGACAGCAGCGACATGCAAAAAGGTTACTTCATTGACCGCTTAAACAAAAAGAACACCCTGGTGACTTATAACTTGTTAGGCACCAAAGGTTGGTACATTATCGGGCTTGCCCAGCACAATTACCTTTTCCGCGAGATCTATCTCCAGGGTTTTTTAAACGCGGCCATCTCCATCCTCATTGCTTTAATCGCTATCTCCTTCTTCTACGGGGTTTCGCTAAGCATCTCCCTCCCCCTGGAAAGAGTGATCGCCGCAATGGAGAAGGCCAAAAACGGTGACCTAACAGCAAAAGTGGATATTACCACCCACGATGAATTGCGGGAACTGGGTAACAGTTATAATATGATGGCGACCCAGATCGGTCAGTTGGTCAAAGATACACAAGAAGCGGTAACTTCCATCTCCGAACACAGTTTGGTGCTGGAATCCAGTTCAATTCAGTCGGCCCAATCGGCTGAAGCGGTGGCCAACGCCACATCCGAAATTACCAGGGGAACAATCGAGCAGACAAACGAAGCCGAAAAAACCGTCCAGCAAATGGGTGTCTTGGCCAAAGAAATTGAGGTAGCTGCCAGCAAGTTCAACGACGTCGAGCTTATTTCCAATCATACCAGAGATATCAGTATGCGTTCCAAGTCAATCATGGCCGATTTGATCCAGAAGGCCAATGAAACGAACCAGATTACGGTAACGATTAACGATGACATCACCGAACTTACTCAGCATTCAGAGAAGATCCGGGATGTAACCAATTTAATCTCCGATATCGCCGAACAAACAAACCTCCTGGCTTTAAATGCAGCAATTGAAGCCGCACGCGCCCACGAGCTAGGTTCCGGGTTTGCCGTGGTTGCCGATGAAGTCACAAAACTAGCCAACCGGACCGATACCGCCGCAAAAGTCATCCAGAATCTTTTGGAGGGTATTCAGGACAAGGCAATTAACTCCTCCACCAATGTGGCGAAGGCCCATGACATTGTCCTTGAACAGCTTAACGTCGTCTCCCAAACCCAAGCTACCTTTGATGAAATTATTAAAGGGATGGACTTAATCGTCGAACGGATCGCCGACATGAATAACCACGTCCGGAAGATTAACGAGGTAAAAGACGAGACCACGCAATCGGTCTTAAGTATCAGCGCCATTTCGGAGGAATCGGCCGCCTCGTCCGAACAAGTAGCCTTTTCCATTCAAGAGCAAGCCGCCATTGCCGGACACGTTAAAGAAATGGCCAATGAATTGCGCGCCATGGCCGATAAATTGGTCCAGGCTATCTCTAAATTCACCATCTGAAACTTTTTTGACCATAACCACCGCTCAGAGGAGAAGCCTCCGGAAAGCGTCCGGAGGCTTCTGTTTTTACGCTATTATACTGCGGTCTCTCTTTTACTTTGATAATTCTGTTTTCTTTAAAGCATTTACCACAGCCATAGAAAACTCATAGGATAAATCACTGGCAACAACAGGAGCACCCGTTTTTCGAGATTTTGAGAAGTAACCATCACTATCCCCTTTATATACTGGATCAAAGTTAGTATTGACAATAATATGGCCAAAACTAGAGGGATGCATCTTTTCATTTCTGTCCTCCAGAATTAAAGAGTCAAGCTCGAATAATGGCCCCTGGCGGGGCGAAGGCAACTTACTGATCTACATGCATAACAATACTTTTTAATCCCGATTTCATAACGTATTTTCGTAATATCCGGTTATACATAAATGGTGATTTTAAATT
>JAAYMP010000104.1 GCA_012521315.1 Bacillota bacterium | reverse complement strand
GTCGCCCTCATCGGTTCCAAGGAAGGAATCGCCCACATTTCCTTCTGCTATCTGGACCCCGGCGACTTGAGCCTGGTGCCGGACCCCGGTTACCCGGTCTACGGGATCGGGACTTTACTGGCCGGAGGCGCCGCATATCATCTGCCTTTAACGGGCGAGAACGGCTATAAACCGGTGCTGGCCGATATACCAACCGCGGTGGCGAAAAAAGCCAAGCTGATGTTCTTGAATTACCCCAACAACCCCACCGGGGCGGTGGCCGATCTGGCCTTCTTCAACGAGGTGGTCGCCTTTGCCCGGGAATTTGGTCTTTTAGTCTGCCATGACGCCGCCTACAGCGAAATTGCGTATGATGGTTATCGTCCCCCCAGTTTCTTAATGGCGCCGGGGGCGAAGGAAGTGGGGATTGAATTTCATTCCTTGTCCAAGACTTATAATATGACGGGGTGGCGCCTGGGCTGGGCGTGCGGGAACCGGGAGGCGGTCGAAGTCCTGGGCCGCTTTAAGTCCAATGTGGATTCCGGCGTCTTCCAGGCAATTCAGGAAGCAGGTATTACCGCGCTGTGCGGGGACCAAAGCTGTGTGGAGCAGATGCGCCGGGTTTACCAGGAACGCCGGGACCTGGTCATCGCCGGCCTGCAGGCGATGGGGTGGCAGCCGGTTGCTCCCCGGGCCGGGATTTATATTTGGGCGCCGGTGCCGAAGGGCTTTACGGCGGAGGGGTTTGCCGAGTTGGTTTTGGAAAAGGCGCAGGTGATCATCACCCCGGGGCGCGGATACGGGGAATGGGGCGAAGGCTTCTTCCGGATCTCCCTGACGACCCCCACCGATCGCCTGCGGACCGCTTTGCACCGGATGCAGTCGGCCCTCGGCCGGGTGGAGATCTAACCATGGGAAACGGGTGCAGAGGAGGAAGCGAACGATGTCCATTACAGCGATTGTTGGTGTGAACTGGGGAGATGAAGGCAAGGGCAGAATCGTTGATTACCTGGCCGGGGATTACGAGATTGTCGTCCGCTATCAAGGCGGGAACAACGCCGGCCACACGGTGATTAACGAGTACGGGAAGTTTGCCTTGAACCTGCTGCCTTCGGGGATTTTTCACCCGGGAACGCTCAATATTCTGGGGACCGGGACGGTCATTGATCTGGAACATCTGGTCAAGGAGATCGAGGGGGTCCGGGCCAAAGGGGTACGGATTGACGCCGGCAACTTGAAGATCAGCGACCGGGCTATCATCTGTTTCCCCTACCACCAGGCGCAGGACCGGTTGGAAGAGGAGCGGCTGGGCAGTAAGAAGTATGGTTCAACTGTGCGTGGGATCGCTCCGGTCTATGGGGATAAGTACCTGAAAAAAGGGATTCAAATCGGCGAACTGTTCTACCCCGCTTATCTAAAGGAAAGGCTCGCGACGGTTTTGGAGTGGAAAAACGCCGAACTGACCAAGGTTTACGGCGGCCGGGCTTATCAACTGGAAGAGATCCTGGCGTGGCTGGCCGAGTACGGCGAAAAGCTGAAGCCCATGGTTACGGATACCACCACCCTTTTAAAGCAAGCGGTCAAAGCCGGAAAGAAGATTCTCCTTGAAGCTCAGCTCGGCGCCTTGCGGGATATTCATTACGGGATCTACCCCTTTACCACTTCCTCTTCCTCCCTGGCGGCTTTCGCGCCGGTGGGGGCGGGGGTGTTTAACCGGCCGGTGGAGCGGATCATCGGGGTGGTGAAAGCCTATTCCACTTGCGTCGGGGAAGGTCCCTTTGTCACCGAACTCTTTGATGAGGTCGGTGACCAGCTGCGGCAGACCGGGGCCGAGTACGGAGCGGCGACCGGACGGCCACGGCGCATCGGCTACCTTGATTTGGTGGCCACCAAGTATGGGGCCGAGCTGCAAGGGGCGACCGAATTGGCCTTGACCAAACTGGATGTCTTATCCAGGGAAAAGAGGCTCAAAGTCTGTGTCGGTTATGAGATCGACGGGGAAGTGGTGACCACCTTCCCGCTCACGCCCTTGCTCTATAAAGCCAAGCCGGTCTATGTGGAGCTGGACGGTTGGGAAGAAGATATTTCCGTGGTGCGGAGCTATTCCCAGTTACCGGCGGAGGCCCGCCGCTATGTCCAGTATATTGAGGAATGGCTGGAGATTCCGGTCAAGTATATTTCGGTTGGGGCGAAGAGGGAGGAGATTATAGTGCGATAGACGCTCAGCCGGGAGCGGAAGGTGTTCCCTTCTTCAGGTGAATTTCTTGGCGTATTCTAGAGCTCAGCTCCGGTTAAAAGCGGGCAACCGCTTTATGGTTCCTCCTGAACCAAAAGCGGCGCGCAACCTCCCTGTTGCGTGACCCGCTTTCAACCGCCGCTTCGCGAAGATTACTTGTGAAGAAATTCGAGTCGCTGAAAACACCATTACGACCCACAGCGAAGGGAGTTACAGATATAGGATTTATGCGAAAGGGGGTGATCAGGAGGAGGATAAGAGGTATTCTAGGTTATATATACCATAACTGTTGGGGAGGTGATTGATGGCGTAAAAAGAACTCTCACACAACCCGTGAAGGAGGTGATTAGCGGTGTAAATGAGGAAGAGGATGAACAAAAATTTAACGAAGCGCCAGGGCTTGGCCGTTGCCAAGTTGACGAGGTGGGGGATCTCGGAAGAATCGGCGGGTGACCCCCGGTTGGGCCACGACCGTTAAAGAATTGACAAAACCGCCAGTGATGGACGGGACAAAAGATTCGGGTGGCTTAGTTGTTTTTTGTCGTTTAGTGATGGTAAAAAATGTAAATACACCAGAGCGCGCTGGTGTTATAAATCAGGCTTGACTTGTCCCAAGCTATCAGCGGAGGGAGGAAAGAAAAGCGCGCTTGTCCTTTCGGGTCTTTCTTTATTGACAAATGCGAATTGGAGGTTAAATAGATTAATGTGCGGAATTATGAGTTACGTCGGCTCCGGGGAGACCGTCTCCATAATCCTGGACGGGTTGGAGAAGCTGGAATACCGGGGTTACGATTCGGTGGGCATTGCCACCATTCAGTACGGGCGAATTAAAACCTGTAAAACGGCGGGGCGCCTGGCGACCCTCCGGAAAATTCTGGCGGATAGCGGTCAACAGAGCAGAGTGGGGATTGGCCATACCCGGTGGGCGACCCACGGGCGCCCGTCGGAACGGAACGACCATCCCCATCTGGATTGCAACCAACGGATTGCCGTCGTCCACAACGGGATCATCGAAAACTACCAGGAACTAAGGGAGCAACTGCAAAAACAGGGTCACATTTTCATCTCGGAGACCGACACGGAAGTGGTCGCCCATTTGGTTGAGGATTATTACGAGGGGGACCTGTTTGCGGCCGTCCGGAGCACCGTCGGCCGGTTGCGGGGTTCCTATGCCCTGGCGGTTTTGGCGGTGGAGGAACCCGACAAGCTGGTTGTGGCGCGGAAATCCAGTCCGTTGGTGATCGGGCTGGGGGCAGGGGAGAATTATGTTGCTTCCGATATCCCGGCGCTCCTCGATAAAACCCGGGATATTTATATCCTGGACGACGACGAACTGGCGGAGATTACGGCCACGACGGTGCGGATTACCAAGGTGGACGGGACCCCGGTGGCCAAAGAGATCTTCCGGGTGGAATGGGACGCGGTGACCGCCGAAAAAAACGGCTATGAACATTTTATGAGCAAGGAGATCCATGAACAGCCGCAAGCGCTCCAAGAAACCATGGCCGGCCGGATTGTCCCGGAGCGCGGGATCATCGTCTTGCCGGAGGTGAACATTGGGCGGAAAGAGCTGGCCGCCATCCGCCGGATTCAGCTGGTGGCCTGCGGTACGGCCTATCATGCCGGGATGATTGGCAAATATATTTTTGAAAAACTCTTGCGGATCCCGGCCGAAGTCGACCTGGCTTCCGAGTACCGGTACCGGCAGGCCATTACCGGGCCGGAGGTCTTGACGATTGTCATCTCCCAATCGGGCGAGACCGCCGACACGCTGGCCGCCTTGCGGCTGTCGAAAACCAACGGTTCCAAGGTGCTGGGGATCACCAACGTGATCGGCAGTTCGGTGGCGCGGGAAGCGGATGAAGTCATTCTTACCCAGGCCGGGCCGGAGATTGCGGTCGCCTCCACCAAAGCCTATACCACCCAACTATTAAGCCTGTATTTACTGGGAATTTATTTTGCGCAGGAACTGGGGACCTTGGAGGAGAGCCTGCGGCAGCGGCTGTTGAGCGAGATCTATCTCCTTCCCCGTTTGTTGGAGAAGACCTTGGCGACGGAGACCAAGATTAAAGAGTTTGCCGAGGATTTTAAGGCCAAGGAAAGTATCTTCTTTATCGGGCGCGGGCTGGATTATCCCAGTTCGATGGAGGGCGCTTTGAAACTGAAGGAGATCTCCTATATCAATGCCCAGGCTTATGCCGCCGGGGAGCTCAAACACGGAACCCTCGCCCTCATCGAGGAAGGAGTGCCCGTTTTTGCGTTGGCCACCCAACCGGACCTCTACGAAAAGATGCTGAGCAACATCAAAGAGGTGAAAGCCAGGGAAGCGACGGTGGTCGCCCTGGTCAACGCCGGAGACTATGAGACGGAAAAGTCCGTGGACTATGCTTTGTATATCCCCAAAACCCACCCCTTCTTCACCCCCATTCTCTCGGTGGTGCCATTGCAACTCTTTGCCTACCATGTGGCGAAGGTTCGCGGGTGTGACGTTGATAAACCACGGAATCTGGCGAAAAGCGTGACCGTGGAGTAAGCCCGGAACAAGGAAAGGGAGGCGGAGCCCCCGCCTCCTTTTTTGTTCAAGGCGGCGCCGGTGAGGGTAGCGTTCGGCCGCGGAGAGTGCCGCGGAGAGTGCAGCAGAGAGGCTATTATGAAACCGGCTTCACGGTTCGGGAAGAAGCCGGATTCGCGGTTCCGGTGGATTAAAACAAGAGGATAGCTGAGACGGGGGTGAAACCATGATTGGGGTGATTGATTACAAAGCGGGGAATGCCCCGAGTGTGCTTAATGCGCTCCGCGCGTTAAAAATAAGGGCGGAACTGGTCTCCACGCCGGAAGCGTTACGTCCGTTGACGGGGATCATCCTCCCGGGGGTCGGTTCGGCCCGGGCGACGATGGATTCCCTGCGTGAACTGGGGCTGATTCCCGCGTTGGCCGAGAAAGTGTTGGGGGAGAAAACCCCGTTTTTGGGGATCTGCATCGGGATGCAGATCTTGATGGAGTATAGCGCGGAAGGGGACACCCCCTGCCTGGGTTGGCTCAAAGGGCGGGTGGAAAGGTTCGACGGCGCGGTCCGGATTCCGCAGATGGGTTGGAATGAGGTGACCTTCCGGCGGCGGGATCCAATTTTGGCCGGCTTGCCGGAGAAGGAGTTCTTTTACTTCGTTAACTCTTACTATGTACGCCCGGAAGCGGAAGAAGCGGTCCTGGCGACCACCCACTACGGCCGGGAGTTCTGCTCGATGCTGGCCTGGGGCTCCCTCTACGCCACCCAGTTTCACGCGGAAAAAAGCGGCGTGGCCGGTTTACAACTTTTAAAGAATTTTGCCTTCCTGGCGGGGGGTGAGCATGATGCTGACGAAGCGCCTCATTGCCTGTTTTGACATGCAAAACTGGATGGTGACGAAAGCCCGTCAGTTTCAGAATAATATCCCGATTGAACGGGCGGAAATGGTCGCCGACCGGGTTTACCGGGAACAGATTGATGAGATTATTTTTTATGACATCAACGCCAGTGCGGAACGGCGGAGGATCGATCTGGAAACCGTGAAGAAGGTGGCCGAACGGGTCTTTGTCCCCTTTACGGTCGGGGGCGGCATTAAAAGCCTGGAGGAGATGTATCAGGTGCTCAAGGCAGGGGCGGAGAAGATCAGCATCGACTCGATGGCCGTCCGTTTCCCTAATTTAATCCGGGAAGGAGCCCAAGCCTTCGGCCGCCAATGTATCGTATTAAGCATGCAGGTTAAACGGGTGGAGAAGAGCAGCCGGATTCCCAGCGGCTATGAGATTATGATCGACGGGGCGCGGGTCGCCACCGGCCTGGATGCGGTGGAGTGGGCACGCCGGGGGGAGGAACTGGGGGCCGGAGAGATTTGCGTTAATAGCATCGACCGGGACGGTACCCATACCGGGTACGATCTGGAGATCACGGCTTTGATCAGTAACAAGGTAAATGTGCCGGTGATCGCCTCGGGCGGTGCGGGTCATCCCAGTCATGTGGCGGATGTCTTTCAGAAAACCGGCGCCTCGGCGGCAATCATCAGTTCCATGCTCTATTCCCCGTTGATGCCGCGTAATTACTCGGTACGGGAGATCAAAGAGTACTTGGCGGCCCGCCGGATTCCGGTCCGCCCGTGGGTGGAAGAGTAGCAGGAATTAATAGATATTTACCGAAATAATGGTTATCCAATCCTTCGCCAAGATGAAGGATTTAGTTAGAACATAAAAATGACAAAGACGGACTATCTGCTGAATCTTGCATGAAGAGGGTTGGATGAAATCGATGATCGCCGAGGGAGGTTGTTGGATGAGAGGACATTGGTTCCGGCTATCTTTTATTCTCTTGCTTTTATCTTTACCACTGTTGATCGGGGCCGCGCCCCTGAATGAAAAGGACATCCCGGTTTATCCCGGTGCGGTGCGTGACCAGGCCGCCGAAGAAGAGTTACGCAGGGACTATGAAGAGTTCAACTATGACCATTGGGAGTTGAAGTCGATTCGGGTCTACAAGGTGAAGGCGCTGATTGATGATGTTTGCCGTTATTACATTGATCAACTTAAAGCCAAGCCGGGCCAGTTGGTTCACGACCCTTATGACCTTTCCCCGGGGGAGGTTGACGGGCCGTGGTATGACGTGGGTTTTTGGCATGAAACCATCTTCGAGACCCAATATGAATACGACACCTTGTTAAATGATGGCGAATGGGTCAAAGCCGCCTTTGCCAAACGGCCGCAGTGGGAAAAGGGTTCGTGGCTATGTACGGCTAGTTTCGAATGGAACGCCGGGTTGCCCAACGGGGACGTGGCCAGGTATTTTGTGCTTCTGGAGGATGAAGGTTTTGACTCAAGAAAAAAGGTGGATTACCGGTCAACCCGGATCCGCATCGAAGTACAGGTTTCTCCATCCCTGGAAGCAATTGAGGAAGAAGAGGATTGGCTGATGGATCAAGCCTTCGCGGCCAAGGCCGAGCAGTTCCGGAAGAATCCCCCAACCGAGAAGTTCCTGGGAGTTCCCCTTTACCCGGGTGCCGTCTTCAGCCCGGAACTCACCGCCGGCATGTCCCTGAATGACGATTTTCATATTTACGTTTATTTTAGCAATGATTCGCTTGACCAAATTGCCGATTTCTACCGGAAACGGCTGGGTAAAGAACCCATGTACACCGAGGGCTTTGGGTATATGTTCGCGCTTAAAGGTTCTTTCCCCCTTCCGGAAGAGGGCTTGTCGATCCAGCCGTACGTGTACGGCGACGGTCCGTTCCAGTCCACGATTGCCATCCAGAAGAAGGTGGGCAAGTAAGTTGATAAAAGCCGGGATGGATAAGTAGAGGCAGACTGTCCTTTGGCGTTTTTAAGCAGTTAGGCAATTATGAAAAAGGATTACCTTGAAGAGACCGCCGGGAACGCTTTCCGTCCTGGCGGTTTTTCACAATCGATTTCTAACAGTTGTATTAATGGCTTTTATTATAGGACACACTTCTAAACAAAAATAAAACGGGCGGAGCTGGTAATTTATAATCTTAAATACTAATTATTTTCAAGCCGGTACCGGCATTGCTGCCGTGAAAACGGGGGGAACCGGCGCCCGGTAGAAAACCGGTGGCTTCACATTGAATGGCGTATCAAGTTCATAAAGGATAATATAGGGGGAAGGCGAAATGATAATCCCCCCGGAAGAGATCCGGGAGGATTATTTATTAGGCTGTAATAATGCTTGTATTTTGGAACATTTAAAAATCTATATCCAGCCCGATCCGCCAGGCCAAGCCTCCGCCGGTCAGCCCGTGAGCCAAATCGAGCCGGACCGGGTAACCCAAAGGGGTTCCGATCGCCAACCCAACACCGGCGCCGGATTCCCAGTCATAATCCCCGGTTTTTTCATGATCAGACCAGGTCCGTCCGCAATCGGCATAAGTGAGCAGCCAGAGATTCCCGGAAAGAGAATGCCTATATTCTAAAGAGGCATTCAGGTAGGTGTGGCCGGTAAAGGCCGGAGAAAAACCGCGGATTGGCACCGTGCCAAAACCACCGATGGTAAATTGGCGGTTCAAGGGGGCGGTTTTTGCCATATGTCCGGCATAAAGCGTGGTAAGGAACTGGTTTTTCCCAATAGGCCGACGGTGGAGTAAAATAGCATTTACCGCCGGGTAAGGGGGGAAATTACCCGTCAAATCCAGAGCATAGCGGAGCGCCAACTGGGCCTCAAACCACCGGGACCATTTAAAATCGGGACCAAAGCTTAAATAAGCCTGCTGCTGACGATCAGCCCCGTCGAGCGCGACCCGAACCGGGCTGTAATTAAAGGTCCCCCCGTATTCACAGTCAACGCGGTTATAACACAGAAGCGAAATCCCGGTGGAAAAGCCGGTACTATGAAAACTGGGCGGATCGTTTGTGGGGTAAAACTGCCGACTGTTTTCGGACCACTGTAAATTACCCTGCAGGAACCACCCGTTCGAGAGGGCTTGATTGAATCCCAGGCCGATCCAGGGGTTGGCGCCCCAACCGCCGCCGACCGTCAGGTTCAGTCCGGTACCAAAGGGGTTATAAAAGGTTTGTGTGCAGTAGTTAGAAAAGAGATTCTCCAATTTGATGATGACAAACTCCAAAGGGTCAAGGTAGAGGAGATGGGTATCACTTGCCCTCACCACGACCCGGAGTTCACCGCCGGGTAAAGGTTCGGTGATGACCCGTAAAGACAGGGGGTCAAAACAATTCAGCGCTTGAAGACGGGTGAGGGTTAGAGCCAAGTGCTCATCCCGCCAGTAATCGCCCACAGAAAAGGGGAGCTGTCTTTGGATTACCTCTTTACCGGTCCGGCTGTTACCAAGAATTACTACTTCACCAATGCGGGCACCGTCATTGGCAACACCGGCGGCGTTGGTGGGGATGGAAAAAGATAAAAAGGATATGACCGTAACGACAGCAAGGAAAAAAGGAGACAAAAGGTTTCGTTTCACTCTCGGTCAACCTCCCTTATTTGCGGTGCGCTTGTTTGATTTGGCCTTTTTCATCGATCAACAACGGGGATCTCAGCCCGACCCGGCAGATCTGCGGAAACACGGGATCGACATCTTCCAGTAATTCAACGGCCAGCCCGGCCTCGTAATGCTGTAAAGCCTGTTCTCTAAGGCCCAAGGTATCGTAACCTACGCCCAGCCAGGCATGGGCGGCCAGTAAATAATAGGGATCCGGAAGCTCGGCATGGGTGACGCATTGTTCCAAATAGCCCAAGGCGGCTTGAAACTCTCCGGTCCGCAGACAGGCAACACCAAGTAAATAGAGGGCATATCCAGCCTTCGGATAACGCTCCACTACCGGCGTAAGAAGCTCTTTTTTTCTTTGGTCGGAGGCCCCGGCCGCGGTCATCACCTGCTGCCAGGCACGCACTTCCGGGGTGGTCTCCGTGGCGGGGGTAAAACCAACCGGAGAAGGCGGTTGGCCGGTCCGCCAAACCTCGGCTGCGGAGATGCCGATGAAAACCTGATCCGTCGTTAAAAAACCACCGGGTGCGCTCACCCAGATCTCCAGACGGTCAGGATCAAAGACCATACTGGCGATGGTGGCATAGTTTTGGATGGAAGGCAAAAAGGTTGGCGCCTCCGGATCTTCCGTTCCTTTATCCCGCAAAATCCGGACGGCCGTTTCCACCGTAAGATCATTCAAAAAAGCCGGCATCAATCTTTCGAAGCGGTTTTCCCGGAAGGCCGAGGAAAGCCAGCCCGGTTTCTGGTAATCCTTAAGATACGAGTTTAAAAACCGGTTGGCGCCGTAGATGAAGTTTGCGTGGGCGCGATCTGCACGGCGAACGGTCATCCGGTAAGCGGAGACCTCCAGCACCACTGCCTCCCGGCGGGCGGCATCGGCCACCAAAATGTTTAAACCTACCGTCCGTGGGGTTTTTTTTATGATGTTAATAACTTCGTCAATACTCCCCCCGTATTGCAAAGCATGCCGGAGCATAATTGTAAACGGGATTCCGTCCACGGTTGCTTCCTCCGGGACAACAGTGGAATAGGCCTTTGCAATGACAATCCCCTTTTCATTCATCCCATGCATGATGCCAACCATTGAGGGATAATTAACCGTGACAAACCTGTACCCGGACTCCGGTTCGTAAAAATAAACTGATTGAAGTTCCGCCAATTTTCCCAATCCGGAATAGTCCAGGTTACGGCCGACCAACATCCTATTATTACTGGTGGCTTCCCCCCAAGCGGCAAAGAAGGAACATCCACCATAGACCAGGCTTACATCCTGCCAGGCATTGCTCATCAAAAGGTCATTAACAAGCCTTCCCGGCCGGGGGTCGCCGGTGGCCCGGGCGAACCCCTCAAGTTCTCTTATGTATTCCCGGGGGGTATGACGTTTAAACGTTGGGATAAATTTGAACTGCGCATAAAAGTTTTTAAAAGTTCGTTCCAAAAAGCCTCCACTCATGCCCTGCTGTTTAATTAAAGCGAATGACTCCATCATTTTTTCAAACTCCGGCGCGATCACAAGATGAAACATCTGCGCGCCGATCTCTTCCGGAGAACCGGTAAAATAGGCCAGCCGCAGGTCGCCGATTCTGGTGGACCACGCCTTGCCGGCCCATAAAACCCCGTCGTTCTCCCAGACCACCGGTTCTGCCTTCTCTGACGCTTGTCTTTGCCTGGCTGGTGTTTCCATGGGGAGGAAAAGAAGCAGCATGATGATGACCAATAACACGGTCTTTTTTATTCCTGCCAAGATGAACACTTCCTTTGTAAATCAGATCCGTTGAAAAAAATACGGGAATACGACGTAGGTCTTAATACGTCGACAGAAGAACGCTCCGACACGAATAAAACCATTTAATCATGTCCGCTCCTTTTTTGCCACGATAATACATAATTCCTCTAGGTTACCAATTAAATCCTCCCTCTGTTAAAAATTTTTTCTCTGGTTTACCGTTTAAATCCTCTATGTTTCAGAGTTCTCCCTTTGCAGCGGGGCATATTATCCCCCGGTTTGATTTGGATGCGCAAGACCATGGATCCCCGATTAAAACCAGATAATCCGTATACAAAAACTTTGTCTCAAGAAATTCAGCAAGGGACGGATCAAGAAGCAAATTAAAGATCGTTGGCTCGAAATCATAATTTTCTTATCTTTATTGGTCATCGTCAGTCTCTTTCTCAGCGGCTGTGCCGCGTACAGCGGGTTTTGGGACCGTTTATGGGAAAGGCTGGGCTTTGGCCGGTCACTACCGGAAGAGAAGCCGGAAAGCCCGATTATTACCTGACCCAGTTGTTTATGTTGAGCGGAAAGGAATAAAACTACCTAAAAATAGTAAATGCAAAGAAAGGCTATGTTGAATCAACATAGCCTTTCTTCTAAGTTCAATTCAGTATCCAGATTTCTTATAACTAAGGTATTTTTACAAATTCAACAACTTCCGGATCATATTCTTCATCGTATTCGTAATCACCATAGGCAATTTCATCATAATAATCGACCAGTAAATAGGTTACAGTTAAGGTATCTGGGTCGTCTGCCCAAATATACCCATCAATTTGGATGTGATCCTCGTTGTGGTTTGTCGCGCTAAGATTAAAGGCGATCATTGTTTTGCCTGCTACTTTAGATAACCGTAGATATTTCCATTGGTCTCTTTCCGAGATGTCCGCTTCAGTAATACTCATTTCCCCGGTAGTATCAGAATACACTGAGCCAGTGAAACAGTACTGAATCCCGACTTTTTCAACAAATTCTCCGAATATATACTGTTATTTCCGGACGGTCTCCTGACGCCTCACATTGCCAAGTTGTGTCTTCAAAAGCTTCGGGATCAAAATCACCGATGACCTTCCCCCCGCCATTTCCGCTCTTACCTCCTCCACAACCGGAGAGGACCATGATGCACAGCGTAAAGATTATTAAGCCCAACATGGTGTGTTTTTTTCGTAACATTATTAACAACCTCCTAATTTAATAAGATATTTCCTAATTATATTCTACCGCTCCTTTCTAAACAAAAACTAAACGAAAGATGTCCGACAGAACTTAAAGTGGATGTTTTGTTTTTTATGGGAAATATATAAGGTTCCACAAGCTTTATATCTTTTTTTAAAAAGAGTTCCGCAGGAACTATGAAGAGTACAACTATTCTGTCCCGACGGTTTTTCTGTCGAGTCCCGGAAGACAACCCCGCATCCTGCCATGGATTTTAAAACGCGGGCAGGAGAGGAAGGACCAAATGTGGAATGTTCAGTTGAAACGAAATTGAATCGGGGGATTACAATGCACGAAAAGCTTCCGTTTCGTTCCAAGTTCTTGTATGGCTTTACTGACCTGGGGTTTAGTATCGCTTATACGATTCCCGCCTTTTACCTTCTGATCTTTCTTACCGATGTGGTCAACTTTCCCCCGGCCTTGGCCGGTACGCTTCTTTTGCTCGCGAAGATCTGGGATGCGGTGATTGATCCGGTAATTGGGCATCTCTCTGACCGGACGAAAACCCGGTGGGGGCGGCGCCGGCCCTATTTACTCTGGTTTGCGGTGCCGTTCGGCCTGGCGTTCAGTTTGATGTGGCAAATTCCCCGGGTGGCCTCCCCGGTGGGACAGACCTTGATTATTCTGGGCGCCATCTTTTCCTTTATTACTTTCTTTTCGCTCCTTTCGGTCCCCTATTCCTCCCTGGCCCCGGAGATGACCCGGGATTATGACGAACGCACCAAACTAAACGGCTACCGGATGTTCTTTTCCATCATCGGCGGGCTGGTGGCCGTGCTTTTACCCTCCTATTATTTCGGGTTGTCATCGGACCTGCGTTACGGGTACCGGGTGATGGGGATTTCGCTCGGGGTGGTCTTGGCCGTGCTGCCCATCTTTGCCTTTGTGGGGACGGAGGAGAAGTTGGCGGCCAGGCAGGAGCGGGTACCGCTGAAGAAAGGGCTCCGCTTGGTCCTCGCCAACCGGCCGTATATTCTGGCCCTCATTACGTACCTCTTGACCTGGGTGGCGATTGATATTATTTCCGCCGTTTTTATTTATTATTTGAAATACTGGCTGGATATCAGCGAAGAAAACAGTAATGTTATTTTTGGCCTCATCTTTATCGTGGCGGCCGTCTTTTTACCCTGCTGGGTGAAGTATGCGGAGCGCTTCGGCAAAAAAAACGCTTACTTTGCCGGTCTCGGCTTTTTGGCCTTGATCATGTTTGGAACCATCTTCATCCAGCCCGGCCAGCGCAACCTGGTCTATCTGGTTGGCGCGCTGGCCGGGATTGGGGTTTCGGCCGCCCACATCATTCCCCTTTCGATCATTCCGGATACCATCGAGTATGATGAGTTGCGCTCCGGCCACCGGCAGGAGGGCATCTATTTCGGACTGGTCACTTTCATGCAGCAGTTCGCCACTTCGGGAGCGCTTTTTATCGTCGGTCTTGTTCTGCAGTGGTCCGGGTATGTTCCCAACGTAGCCCAGAGTGCTGACGCCTTGCTGGCCATCCGGTTGCTCCTGGGGTTGTTGCCGGCCGTCTTGATCGGCCTCGGCGTGCTGGTTTTGCTTAAATTCCCCATTGACCGCGCTTACCACGCGCGGATCACCCAGGAGTTGGCGGCCCGGGCCAGTTCGGCCGCCAGTGCGGAGGAGGAGCCGGGGAGAAGACGGTGATCGTTACATCGCATGGGGAGCGCAGGCTTGAATCGGGCTTGGATTAAGAAGCAGATACGACAAACCATTGGAGGGATCACCATGCCGATAACCATCCGCACGGTGGAAACGAAGAAGGACCGGAAAGCCTTCATCAATCTGGCCTGGCAGCTCTATAAGGGGAATCCGGCCTGGGTGCCGCCCCTCCGGCGCGATTTGGGGCAGACCCTTGATCCCAAAAACAATCATTTTCTCCGCAGCGGGCCGTTCCGTCTCTTTCTGGCCTGGCGCGACGGGAAACCGGTTGGACGCTTGTTGGCCGGGATTGACCGGAAGACGAATGAGGTCAAAG
The DNA here is from genome assembly GCA_012521315.1 of Bacillota bacterium. GTDB lineage: Bacteria > Bacillota > UBA4882 > UBA10575 > UBA10575 > Capillibacterium. The sequence goes on along the minus strand of JAAYMP010000104.1, from coordinate 3,555 downwards.
GGAAGGGTGAAGGGTATATCTCGCTCTTTGAGTGTATAGAGGATTATGAATGCGCCCGGGCCTTGTTGGATGCGGCCTGTGCTTACCTGCGGGCCAACGGGGCGACGGCGGTCCGGGGGCCGGTCTCCCCGACCAACGGCGATGATTACCGGGGTTTTTTACTTAATGACTTTGCCCGCCCGCCCGTCCTGATGAACTCCTACAATCCCCCCTATTACCCGGAGTTCTTCGAACGGTACGGGTTTACCAAGCACATTGACCTTTATGCCTATTACTTTGACATCCATGTGCCGCGGACGCCGGAGGCGGTGGCCTACGCGATGGAGAGGTACGGGTTCACCGTCGAACCGATCAACCTCAACCGGTTGGAAGATGAACTGGCTGATATCAAAAGGGTTTTGGACGAGGCGATGCCCGAAGAATGGCCGGATCTGATTCCTCCCGACGTGGATGCGTTAAGGGAAATGGCCAAGGCTCTGCGGCCGCTGGCCGACCCGGAGTTTATCCTGATTGCCCGGCACAACGGGCGGCCCATCGGTTTTAACATCACCCTGCCCGACTACAATCAGGTCCTGATTCATATCCGCGACGGGCGGTTGTTCCCCTTTGGCTGGCTTAAGTTTCTGTATTGGAAAAGAAAGATCGACGGGCTCCGCTTTTTCGTGCTCTTTGTCGTCCCGGATTTTCGCCGGAAAGGAGTCTCGGCGGCCATCTTCCTCCGGACCTTCGAGGCGGTGCTCAAGTCCCGTTACCGCTGGGTCGAGGGTTCAACCATTGGGGAAGAAAACGACCGGATGCGCCGGGATGTGGAACGGGCCGGGGGCAAGCACTACCGGACGTACCGGATTTACCGGAAAGAGATCTGAAGCCGGTTGCGGGGAAACAAAAGGATTAATGGGGAGAGGAACCATGAGTATCCTGCAGGTCAAAAACCTCTCAAAAAGCTTCGGGACGGTCCAGGCCTTAAAAGGGGTCTCCTTTACGGTCCGGAGCGGGACGGTCGTCGGCTTAATCGGGCCGAACGGCGCAGGCAAAACCACGCTTCTCAAATGCATCCTGGGATTAGTCCGTTACGAGCGGGGCGAAATATTCCTGGACGGGCGGCCGCTCGCCGGCAGAAAAGAATTGGCCGCGCAGATCTCATATATCCCGGAACAGCCCGTCTATTATGAGGAGTTAACGGTTGAGGAGAACCTGAGCCTCTACGCCATGCTCGCCGGGACACCGCGCCGGGAGTTTGCGGAAAAGAAAGCGATGCTTGTTAAGGAGCTTGACTTGGCGGAACACTTAAAGAAACTCCCGGACCAGCTTTCAAAAGGAAACAGGCAGAAGATGATGATTGCCATGGCCTTTTTCAAAAGGTTCCAGATGCTCCTGGCGGACGAGCCTTTTTCCGGGCTGGACCCGGTGATGATCCGCCGCCTGAAAGACTTGTTCCTGGCGGTAAAAGAGGAGGAGAAAACCGTCCTCATCTCCACCCACCTGCTGGACCTGGCTCAAACCATCTGTGATGATTATATCTTTTTGGACCACGGCAATATTCTGGCCGCCGGCAACCGGGAAGAGATCCGGCGCGCCGCCGGCATCCCCGGCAAAGAGGGAGTCAGCCTGGAAGAGGCTTACCTGAAACTGTTGGGGAGGAGTGAAGGTTCGTGAGCATCCCCGGCCTGCTTTTGAAGAATCAACTCCGGAGCTACCGGAAGGTTCTCAGAAAAGGATTACCGTTTCTCGCCGTTCTCCTGGTCTTCCTCCTTTTTTTCGCCGGTGAAGCGGGACCGCTGGTGAGAAACAGGGAATTGCCGGACGCTTATCTTCCGAAGATCTACGCCGCAGTGCTCTTGTTCTTCGCCGGCCGGCGGATTCTCTTCCTGAAATATCCCCCCTTCTTTTTTTCCCTGCCCGGGCTCTACTTCTTCCTGACCACCCCGGTTAACCACCGGCTGGTTCTGGCCGGGAAAGTCCTCCTCTCCTATTTACCGCTCCTCCTCTTGAGCTTTGGCTGGAGTCTCTTGACCGGATGGGTACAGACCGGCCTGCCCGGCGGGGCCGGCCTCTTCTTCTGCCTGGCCGCAATGGCCAACCTCTCCTGGCTTTTATATAACGGGGAGACCAACCGGCTCCTTCTCCGGAAGGTCCTTGTCTTCCTGGTTATAATCCTTCTGCTCTTCCTCAAAACCCCCGGTTTCATCTGGGCAATCATCGCGGCCGGCAGCTTCTGGCGGGCGGTCAATTCCGTTGACAAGATCAACTGGTCCAAATACGAGAACCATTGCCGGCTGGCCTACCTTTCCCGGCAATTTTTCCTGGCCGGCGATTGGGGAGGCCTGGAGGCCCTGACCTACGAATACGCGAGGGCGGAACCTCCTGCCGCTTCCTTCTTACCGGCCAGGGTGTACGTTACCGGGCGCAAGGCTTTTACTTTCGGGCAGATCCTGATCATCAGCCGGTATCCGTTGTTTTCCTTCGTGGTTTTCCTTGGCCAATACGCCTTTGCCGTCTTTCTCATGGGCAGGGGGGAGTTCCTCCCCTTAACCGGAGGGAGCCTCCTCTTGTTATTGGGGTTCGCCGGCCTCTTTTCCTTGCCCGTTCAAAAGCTGAGGCAAAAGATGGCGCAAGGCCTTTTTCCCGCCGGCGGCTTTGCTGAGTTCATCGCCGGACTGTTCATCCTGCCCGCCGCGGTGGCCTGGGTATTCCTGGCGGCGGTTTTTTTCCTTGTTCCCACCGGCGTTAATCCCGCCTGGCAGGCAGCCGCGTCTTTCTTTCCCGCGGCGATCCTTTCCTACCTGGCGGTGGCCAGAGGGATGTTCCAGCCGGCCTTTTCCGGGTGGTTTGTCGCCGGCGCCCTCCTTTTCGCTCTGCTTTTCTCCTGTATCTACCGGGCCTTTTGGTGGGAGGCCCTTGCGGCCCTGCTCCTATTTATCCCCTACCTGGTTTCCTCTTGGCAAAGAATGAAAAAAATCTACGAGGGAACCGGCCTCTAGTTCTGAAATTTTTGCTTGACAAAACGCAAAGTACTTTGTAGTATAAAGTTAAAGTCACAAAGGAGGTGTGGCCATGAAAACGGAGGAAGCATTGGACCAGATTGCCTATTTACAGAGGTTAATTGCCCAGACCCGGCTCCGGGCGGCGGATGGTTATCCCTTCTTTCTCCTCTGGGGTCTGCTCTGGATCGCGGGATATGTGGGCTCCATCTGGTGGTCCCACGGGGTGTGGGCCGGAATTGCGCCGGCCGGTATTCTTCTTTCCGCCGTGATCGGTTTTCGGCGACAGAAAGCTCCGGTGCCTCCGCTCCTCAAAAAAATCGGCTGGTTGATGCTGATTTTATTTATCTATATCGCGTTTCTGTTCAGTCAATTACTGCTCGTCACGGATAGTACTCAAGCAATCAATTCCTTCTGGCCCTTTCACATCGGTTTGCTTTACATCCTGGCCGGAATCTTTACCGGACGTTCGTTGGTCCTGATTGGCGGCTGGCTGATTGTGGCGGCGGTAACCGGGCTGTGGATCCCTTCTCCCTTCCAGGAAATCTGGCTGGCGGCCGGCGGGGGCGGCAGT
>JAAYMP010000103.1 GCA_012521315.1 Bacillota bacterium | reverse complement strand
CACCCCGCCGAAAGGCTCCAGATAAAAAGTGGGCATAAGGACTGCTTTGGCCTTGCCAAGCAACCGGGCCCGTTCTTCGGGGCCGACCGCCGGAAGATATTTGATGTGTTTTTCACCGCCCAGCGCCAGCCCTTCCAGGGGATTATCCAGGGCGCCCTGCCCCACCACATACAGTTGGTGGCCGGTCGTCTTGGCCACGTCGGAAGCGACCTGTACCCCTTTGCGCCAGACGATGCGGCCAAAATAGAGCAGATAATCCTCCTTCCGCTCTTCAAAAGGGAAGTCGGCCACGTCAAAACAGTTGGGGATCACCGCATCGTACCAAACACCGTCATCCTGTTTTAAAAGACCATAAACATAGTGCATCCAGGCGTAAGACTCGAAAACCCGGAAGGCGGTAAAAACACCGGTGTAGCCGATCCCCGGCTCCACCGTCAACATGTTCACCGCCTGGGCGATGGGTTGCTGGTAGTTTCCCATCGGACAAAGCAAGATATCCTGCTCCGCTTTGCGGACATTGATCTCCTTAATGGCATTGGCGTTAAAGGTCAAATGGGCCAAATCCTGCGGGTGGTGTTTGAAGAATTCTTTCCTTTGGTCGTATTTGCCGTATGTTTGCTCAAGAATCTCCCGGGTGGAAACCTGGATAAACTCGTCACACTCCAGCTCGGAGCCTTCAACCCCGTAAAAAAAGACCTGATGGCCATAGCTCTTCAAGATCCTAGCAAGCTTGATTACTTTTTGGGTATAGGCACAGGCCGAATTCTTTTTATCCGTCGGCAGGTGGGCAAGGCCCAAAAGATGAAAGCGGAGTTTTTTCATTCTTCTTTACTCCTTTCAATCCCAACGATCAGAGGAGAGCTTGTTCTCCCCATTGATCTGGAATTGTCGGCGTCAGTATAAGGCACAACAACTAGTCTTTTAAACACACATCTTTCTTAGATAAAGCAGTCTTGCGTCCAAAAGAAAAGGAAGGGGAAGAATTGTACCCGGATGCAGGCACAATTCTTCCTGTTTTCACGTTTTGGCGTCTTCGCTGGTCCAGGTCGTCCACGACCAGTCGCTTTTGCCGGGTCCTAGCTTAATCTACGGATCACAAGCGCGGCATTAACTTGATCCTGGGTTCCTCCGATTTCGGTTTGTAAGGTTATCGGACTGAACGACGTATGGTTCCGGATATTAAGAATGACCGGCGCCTCAATCTCGACAATGACCGTTCCGGTATTTTGGATGTTCGCGGCCCCTACACTATAAATGCCGCCGGGCACTAATTCGCCGCCCAAGAAGACCGCAAATTGGTTCACCCGGTCCCCCTGCACCATAAAGGTGATCTCGTAGACGCCGTTTTCTTCGATGATAATATCACCGGACCCCGGCGGGTGGACAATCCCCCCGACGATCAGGCCGTTGTTGCTGAAAGGAACGATCCCGTCCACGGGTATCTCGGTGACCTCGCCGACGTTATAGATATAGGCAAAGGTGGTCGGCGCGCCAGGACCGGTCGGTCCTACTGGGCCGGTGGCACCGGTGGCGCCTACGGGACCCGTAGCACCAGTCGCACCCGCCGGGCCAGTCGCCCCAGTGGCACCAATTGGGCCGGTCGCCCCCGTGGCCCCAACCGGGCCAGTCGCTCCCGTTGGGCCCGTCGCACCTGTAGCCCCTGTAGCGCCGGCCGGACCAGTAGGTCCGGTTGCCCCCGTGGCCCCTGCCGGACCCGTCGCTCCCGTTGCACCCACGGCACCCATCGGGCCCGT
>JAAYMP010000006.1 GCA_012521315.1 Bacillota bacterium | reverse complement strand
TGGTATTAATCCAGTAGCAAGGGACCTGCTTGTTACCGTATTCGTAGTACCCAACCGCATAGAGTTCGCCATTATAAAAGGAAAGCCAGAGTACTTTCGAATCGGAATTTCCGTCACCCAGATCCCGCCTTGTCCCGTCGGGTTCCCAATAGCAGGCGATAGAGGTTCCATTGTTATTAATGTAGTACCCGCCCACGTAGACCTCGTAAGATAGTGTCGGCGGAGTAGTCCCGCTGCCTTTTCTCCCGCCACCGCTTGGGCCGCAGCCGGTAAGGGCCAGCGCTAAAAAGAGAATAACCATTAAACTAAGAGGTAAGATTTTTTTCATCTTTAAACCACCTTCCTTCAGGTTTAATCAATTTTTATCTCCGAGTATAAATACAGAAACATACTGAACATTGAAAAACGAAAAAAGGCGTTTCATAATTCATAATTTCATGTTCCTGTATCCAAAAAACAATCTTGCAATTTTTGGTTCATTTCAATTATATTATAACTTGTCCTCTACCACAAAAGCAACCACCAAAAGTGATTTTTTTTAACCTTTTTGTAACATATTTTGCCTGTTTCTTATTCTATTCAACCTCGACCCGGTAGGTGAGAACGACGCATTTCCGCAGCAGCTCCACCGTCTTTGACCGGCCTCCTGACTTTGCATACTCTTTCAGGAATAATATTGAATTTAAAAAAGACACAACCTGGATTGAATCGAGATAACAAATAATTCCATAAAGATCCTCCGACTCCTTCTATCAATCCGGTTGCGACTTATCTTTTTTTAATTGCTTTAAGTTTTTTAATTCAGCCAACACTTCATGGTATTCTTGGTCAAGCGCTTCGGGATCATCATTCTTCGCCGGCATCGCTAAACGGCCAAGAATCACCGATAAACGATTCTCCAAGAGGGCAATCTGTTTTTCTACCTCCTCCCCTTCCTGCTTCGAAGCCGCTTTTTCCCGGGCCAAAAACTCCGCGTATGTCCCGTGGAAAGTTTTGATCTTGCCGTCCTTAATCGTCATAATCTGGTCCACCACCGTGCTGACCAGCCGCCGGTCGTGGGAGACCAACAATAAAGTTTGGTCGTACTCCCGCAAAACCTCCTCCACCACCTCCAGCGAGTTCAGATCCAAATAGTTGGTCGGTTCATCCATTATTAATAGGTTCAAGTTTTTTAAAAAGATTTTGGCAAAAGCGACTTTAACGCGTTCTCCACCGCTTAAGACGGCGACCCGCTTAAAAACGTCATCCCGTTTAAATAACAACCGGGAAAGCAAAGTCCGGGCAAAAGCTTCATCATAAATACTATCGGCCATTACATTCCCAAGGATGGTCCGGTCTTCATCCAAGATGTCAATCTCCTGACTAAAATAGCCGATGGCGGCCCCCGGCGCAATGCGAATCCCCGCCTCCCGGTTGACGATCATCTTCAACAACGTAGTCTTCCCGCAGCCGTTGGGGCCGAGTAAAGCAACCTTTGCGCCGTTGATAATGATGAACTCCGCGTCTTGGAAAATAATCTTTTCGCCAAAACTTTTATTTAAACCATGACCCTCAACCAATACTTTATTGTGGATCTGCTTTACGCCCGGCATATCCAGCTTAATAACCTCTTGCTTACTTGGCTTTTCTTTAACCGGCAGCCGTTCTATCCTGGCCTCAATACTCTTCACGGCACGCTCCAGGGCCGCCTTGCCCTTCTGGCTTCCCATCTTGTGCAGCCGTGCTTCCGAATTACCCATCCTCGTCGGTGTTTTCTTCAGCGCGCGGGCTTTTTGCCGGCGCTCAAGGGCTGCCTGTTCAAGCCGTTTTTTCTCGCTTATATACTGTTCGTATTCAAACTCCGCTCGGGCCCGCTCTTCCTCTTTTTGCTGCTTATAAGCACTATAATTACCGGTGTAGAGCTTTACTTTCCCGTACTCCACCTCCAGAATTTTGTTGCAGAGCCGGTCAAGTAAACTCCGGTCATGGGCAACAAGCACAAGCGCCCCCCGGTACTCGACAAGCCGCCTTTCCAAAAGCTCAATACCGTTAAGATCGAGATTACATGTGGGTTCATCAGCGAAAAGGAGCGGACAATCCATCGCAAAACCGGCAGCCAGCTTAAATCGGGTTTTCTCCCCGCCGCTCATCGTTTCGTCCCAAACCGGGGGCACCCCAAACTTGGCCGCCAGCTCCGGACTAATCTTCTTCTGTTCAGGCGGTTCCAGTTGCGCTACATAAGCACATCTGGTGTACAGCTTAACCCACCCTTCATCCGGTTCCAGCCTTTGGCTTAAAATCTTCAGCAGGGTGGTCTTTCCGGCTCCATTCGGTCCCACCACCCCAATCCGGTCGTCCGCATAAATCTGTAAACTCTCCAGATCAAGCACCAACCGGTCACGAAAATACTTTTTGATCTTTCCGCATTCCAACAACAAAATAAAAACCCCTCCTTGCTGAGCTGGAGAGGATAGTATTTCAAAAAGGTCGGCCTTAAATCGCCAAGTTATAACGCCGTTGGAAAACCCCCATACCATACTGGCTCAACCGGGTAAAACGGGTTAAACGGAATTTTCCCAACTTATACGGTAATCAACAGCGACCATCCTATCCACTCACAGCAAACAAAAAAGCAACCACAAAGCAAAGTCATTCGCATGATTCGTATGAATGACTTATCCAAGCTTCTTTTTCTTTTTCATGAGTGGATTAGTTGAACATCAGACTGCTGTTACCTTACCCTTTCTTTTTTATTGAATTACCCTTTTTAATTATAAAAAGCCTTTTGCCCAAAGTCAAATGGAAAGCTCGCCGCCGAGGGAGGGTGTTGCCAGGCCGCGGGGACAACAATCTTGTCTTTCGTACTTTTTAATAGTATGATTGAAGAAACGGTGATTATAGTAGGTGAACGAGATGCTAAAGTTAAAACAGGATCAACAGGGGCTATGGAGTGTGCCCGGCCTTTGTGCGCTCGACTTTTCCGGTCAAGTCGTCCTTGACCGTACCAGCTTGCCCCATAGCGCCAAGGAGATTTATTACGGGCGAGGGGTGGGCCGTAAGCAGTTGGTCGAAACTATTGGGAGAATATCCTCCCACGCCCTCGTTGTCGTCGGCCATTCCAGCTCAAAAACGCCAATTATGCAAGAGTTGCTGTCCGAGCTCAAACAAACAACAGCCAATATTCACCTCTATCAGGTACATGGTCACGCCGACCACCAAGCGATCCGGGGCGGGATCGAAGCGCTCCAGCAAACCCGCGCCGATCATCTGATCGTGATCGGCGGGGGAACCACCCTCGATGTGGGCAAGGCCATTGCCGGTTTGGCCCGCCAGGAAGGGGGTATCGAGGTCGCCCCGTTCCAAACCGGGGAAAGAAAGCTGGACCCGGCGAAGGCTCTCCCATGGCTTGCCGTTCCAACCACTTCCGGTACCGGTTCGGAAAGCACGAACAATGCCGT
>JAAYMP010000102.1 GCA_012521315.1 Bacillota bacterium | reverse complement strand
TGCGTAAACCCCAGCCGCCCGCCGGTGGCATCATGGATTTTTTTGCGGTGGAGATCCGGCGGCAGGCGCCGAAGGTAAACCAATTATAATAAATAATAATGAAGCCCAGGATATGGCCAACGCCAGGGCCTTCCTCCCCAACGGGAGGAAGGCCTTATTCTTTTTTCCCCGAGGACAGCTTGTTTTTTTACGGTTTGTCTGGAGTGCCGCCTGGCCTCGGAATGCGGTCTTTCCTTAGAATGCCGCCAGGCCCGGAGGACGGGGACGCGACGCCCGGGTTTTCTTGGCGGAAGGGGAATAACCGGCGCATTAAGTCTTGGCCGGCCGGGAAGAATAAGTTTACAACTTTACCAAAGCCATGATCGTCCGGGCGGCTGGTAATGATTTTTGAGGAGGGAACAGATGCGGGTTCTGATGTTGAGCTGGGAATACCCGCCGGAGACCGTGGGCGGGATCGCCCCCCATGTCCATGATCTAGCCCTGGCCTTGTCGGGAAAAGGCCAGGAAGTAACGGTTTTGACCAGGAGCAAAGACCCGAAGGGAACCACGGAACAGCGGGAAGGAGTCCGAATTTGCCGGATGGGGCGCAGCGCCCCCGAGCCTCCCGACTTTGTCTCTTGGGTGATGCAACTGAATCTGCAGCTGATGGAGAAGGCGGTCTCCCTGGTGGAAGAAGGAGAAGCCTTTGATCTGATCCACGCCCATGACTGGTTGGTGGCTTACGCCGGAAAAGCTTTAAAACACGCCTTCCGTCTTCCGTTGATTGCCACGATCCATGCCACCGAATGGGGGCGGAACAACGGCCTCCATAATGAGTTACAACGCTACATTAGTAATGTCGAATGGTGGTTGGCCTATGAAGCCTGGCGGGTGATCTGTTGCAGCCGTTATATGTGCGGTGAACTGCAGCGTATCTTTCAGGTGCCCGCCAATAAAATGCGGGTCATTCCCAATGGCGTGTATCCGGAGCTTTTCCGCCCACCGGCGGGGGATGCCCGGGCGATTCGGCGGCAGTACGCGGCCGATGATGAGCAGGTGGTGTTTTATGTCGGCCGTTTGGTTTTTGAAAAGGGGCTGGATCTGCTGCTGGAGGCCGCCCGTAAAGTTTTGGCGCACCGGGAGAAGGTCAAGTTTATCATCGCCGGGAAAGGCCCCCATGCCGGACATTTGCACCACCGGGCCCGCCAGACGGGGCTTTACCACAAGTTTTATTTCACCGGCTATGTGGACGACTTAACACGGAATGCCCTGTTCAGCACGGCGGATGTGGCGGTCTTTCCCAGTCTGTATGAGCCCTTCGGGATTGTGGCCTTGGAAGCGATGGCGGCGGGCACCCCGGTGGTCGTTGCCGATACCGGAGGATTGGGCGAAGTAGTCCAACACGGGAAAAACGGTTTGAAGGCTTTCCCCAACAACCCCGAATCGCTGGCTGATAATATCTTATGGGTCCTCACCCACCCGGAAGAGGCAGCCGCCCTGCGGGATCAAGCCCGGCGCGACCTGGAAACCGAGTATAATTGGGGTAAAATTGCCGAACAGACCATCGATCTTTACCGGGAAGTGCAGAGCGAGTACCAGCGGTCGGATTGGCACCGCCAGGTGGCCGGGGCAGCGCGGGCGTTGGCCCGTGACCGGAGGATCCGTCCGGGGGCAGCCACCGCCGGCGCCACCGGCGCCGGCCGGTATACCCCGGCCCAAACGGCGACGGGTTGGCCGCCGCCGGCCTTTAATGGACAAAAGGAGGGTTACCAATGAAAGCCATTGTCATGGCGGGCGGCAAAGGGACAAGACTGCGCCCGTTAACCTGCAAACAACCGAAACCGATGGTGCCGATTGCCGGGCGCCCGATGGTCGAGTATATTTTGGCGCTTCTGCAACAATACCGCTTCACCGAGATCGGGATGACCCTCTTTTATCTTCCCGATTTAATCACCAACTATTTTGGTGACGGGCGGGAGTTTGGGGTAGACCTCCGTTATTTTGTCGAAGAAACCCCGCTCGGGACGGCGGGGAGCGTGAAGAACGCCGAAGCTTTTCTGGACGAGACTTTCCTGGTGATCAGCGGCGATGCCTTAACCGATATCAATCTGGCGGAAGCCGCGGTTTTTCACCGGGCGCGCGGGGCTTTAGTCACCATTGTCCTGACCAAAGTGGCGACCCCTCTCGATTACGGCGTTGTCATTACGGAAGAGGACGGCCGGATCAAACGGTTCCTGGAGAAACCCGGGTGGGGCGAGGTCTTCAGCGACACGGTGAACACCGGAATTTACCTGATTGAACCGGAGGTCTTCCGTTATTACGAAAAGGATCAAGAGGTGGACTTCAGTAAGGACCTCTTTCCGCTGCTCTTACGGGCCGGCGCGCCCTTATACGGATACGTGGCCGCAGGCTACTGGTCCGATGTGGGTAACTTGGCGCAGTACCGGCAGGCCAATTATGATCTTTTGGACGGAAAATTAAAGTTTAAACCGTCCGGCCAAGAGGTTGCCCCGCGGGTCTGGGTGGGTGAAGGGACGGAACTGCCCCCCACGGCACAGGTGGAAGCGCCGGTGGTCTTAGGACGGTACGTGCGGGTCGGGAAGAACGCCAGGCTCGGCAGAAATACGGTCGTTGGCGACCACAGCCTGGTCGGCGAGGAGGCTTCCCTCAAAAAAGCCATCCTGTGGAACCATACTTACGTGGGCTACCAAGCGGAGATCCGGGGGGCGATCCTGGCCCACCGTACCCATTTAAAATCCGGGGTGCGGGTTTACGAAGGCGCGGTGTTAGGCGAAGGTTGTACCGCCGGTTCCAAAGCGGTCATCAAACCGGAGGTCCGGATCTGGCCGGATAAATATTTGGAGAGCGGCTCCGTCCTCAATTCCAGTCTGGTCTGGGGTAACCGGTGGGGGACCACCCTCTTCGGTCGCCGGGGCGTTGATAAAACAGCGAATTTGGAGTTTACCCCCGAGTTCGCCGCCAAAATGGGGGTGGCTTACGGGACCATTTTGCCGGAGCACAGCTGGGTGGTTGTGGGGACCGACCATTTTCCGCCCGGACAGAAACTGAAGGCTGCTTTGGTCAGCGGTTTGTTGGGCGCCGGCGTTAACGTTTATGACTTGGGGATGGCGGCGACCCCGGTGACCCGCCAGGCCGTCGTGGCGCTGGAAGCGGCGTCTGGGATTCAACTGCGGGTCTCCCCGGCGACCCCGGAGAATATTCTGGTAGAGTTCTTTGACGAGCGGGGTTTGCTCATCGACCGTTCCGTGGAGAGAAAAGTTGAGCAGGCCTTTTTTACGGAGGAGTTTCGGCGGGCTGCCCTTGACCGGCTGGGACGGATCCAAAGCGTGGACGGTTTCTCCGCCCGTTATCTTGAGAATATCCTGAAGGCCACCGCCGGAGAGGCGATCCGCGCCGCCGGTTTCAAGGTGGTGACGGGGGTTGAGGCCGCCGAGGGCCCCTTGGGTTCGCTGCTAAAGATGGCCCTGACCGCCCTCGGCTGTGAAACGGTGGCCTTTCAGGCCGATTCGGCCGGCGCCTACCGGACGGTTGAGGCTTTCCGGGAAGCTTGCCGGCCCGCCTTGGCGGAACAGGTCCGGCGGGCCCAGGCTGACCTTGGGGCCTTGCTCGTCAGTAACGGTGAGGGTCTGATCCTGGTCGACGATGGAGGCAACTTGGTGGCGGAGGAGCAGTTTACCGCGTTACTTTCCCTGTTGGTCCTGAGGGATGGGAAAGCGGCGACGATTCCGCTTCCGGTAACCGCCCCCTCCTTCATTGAAGAGGTGATCCGGGCCAACCGGGGCGAGGTGATCCGGACGAAAGCCTCCCCCCGGGCGCTCATGGAGAAGGTGGCCGAAGCCCAAATCTACCCGGCCGGTGATGGCCGGTGTTCCTTCCAAGCGACTTACGACGGCTTGTATGCCTTGACCAAAGTCCTGGAGCTGATGGCCAGAGAGCAAAGGAGCCTGGCCCGGCTGGTTGCCCAACTCCCTGCCTACCATATCGACCGCAAACAGGCCGATTGTTCCTGGGAAAACAAGGGCCGGATCATGCGCCATCTCTTTGAAGAGAATAAAGACAAAACGGTGGAAGTGATCGACGGTTTGAAAGTCTTCCACGACCAGGGTTGGGCGCTCGTTTTACCCGACGCCGAGGAACCCGCCTTTCAGATCTATAGCGAAGCCTCCTCGATGGAAGCGGCCATGGAGTTGACCAGTTTCTATTCAAACCGGATCAACGCCTTACAATTAAGATAAGACGAAGCAAGGGGAAGGCGGCAACCAAGGAGAAAGAGAAAAGCGCAGACGCGCTTTTCTCTTTCATATTATTAGAAGGATTTCCCGGCAGGAAAGATTTTTTGTTTCGCGAACCATTAAAGATGGAAAAAATCCTTTTCCGGTGGGCCTTTTTTTGAGGGGAGGGTTGGTGATTAACACGATCCGTTTTGTCATTATCACCGGGATTTCGGGTGCGGGTAAGTCCGAAGCGATGAAAGCCTTCGAAGACCTGGGTTATTTTTGCGTCGACAACCTCCCGCCCATCCTGCTGCCGAAATTTGCTGAGCTATGCGCACAATCGGAAGGGCGGATTAATAGAATAGCTTTGGTGGTCGACATCAGAGGCGGCGGTTTTTTTGACAGCCTCTTTTCTTCGCTTCATCTTTTGGAAGAAGAAGGTTACAGTTACGAAATCCTTTACCTGGAAGCGGAGGATGATGTCATTATCCGGCGGTTTAAAGAATCCCGTCGTCCCCATCCCTTGGCGGGCGAAGGGCGGATTGCCGACGCCATTCAGGCGGAAAAGTCCCGCTTGGAAAAGATAAAAGGGAAAGCCTCGCTGATCATTGACACCAGCAATCTAACCGCCCGGCAACTAAGGGAGAAGATTATCAACCGGTTTAGTCAGGGCCAAGAAGGCAAGCAGATGGTGATCACCATCGTCTCTTTTGGCTTTAGCCATGGGATCCCTCTCGACGCCGACCTGGTCTTTGATGTCCGTTTTTTACCGAATCCATATTATGTCGACTCCCTGCGGGCACTGGACGGCAACAGCCCGGAAGTTTCCGATTATGTGCTGAAATGGCCGGTGACCACGAAATTCCTTTCCAAGTTTTACCATTTGATCGATTTTTTAATCCCCCAGTATATTACCGAAGGAAAATCACAACTGGTGATTGGGATTGGCTGTACCGGTGGGCATCACCGTTCAGTCACGATCGCCAACAAACTACGGGAGTTTTTACAAGCCAAGGGTTACAAAGCCCTGGTAGAGCATAGAGATATCAGTTAGGAGGAGAGATTATGCTCCGACCGTACCGCCCAGATCCCTGTCGGAACAGGCTGATCTTCGGATTAGCCATGGTCGTCTGCGGCATCCTGATTATTTTCACCAAAACCAAGCTTAACCACTGGTTTGGTAGTTGTTTGGTCGTTGGCGGTTTGTTGATGACGGTTTGGGTGCCGCGGGTCCGCGAGCAGCGGGGAACGGCTTTTATTACGGAGCGCAAGTGGTTCCGGTTATTGGAACGGGAAGCCCGGATTGTGGTGATTGGGGGCGGAACGGGCTTGGGGACAATCCTCCGCGGTTTAAAGAAAATAACCAATGATCTGACCGCCATCGTGACGGTGGCTGATGATGGCGGCAGTTCAGGGCGGTTGCGGAAGGAATTTGGCATTTTACCGCCCGGCGATATTCGCAACTGTTTGATTGCCATGGCCGACCTGGAGCCGCTGATGGAACAGTTGATGCAATACCGGTTCAACGGCGGCAGCGGCTTGGCCGGGCATAGCTTCGGTAACCTTTTCCTGACCGCGATGACCGGGATTACGGGAGATTTCCAAAAGGCGATTGAGACTTCGGTGAAAGTCTTGGCGGTCAGAGGACGGATCTTTGCGGCGACCTTGGACAATGTCAGCCTCCGGGCCGAACTGCAGAACGGGGTAATGGTGGAAGGCGAATCAACCATCAGCAAGAGCAAAGCCCCGATTAAACGGATCTATTTGGAACCGGCGGCGGCGAAAGCGGTTCCCGAGAGTCTGGAAGCGATTGCCGCCGCCGACCTCATTATCATTGGGCCGGGGAGCCTGTTTACCAGTGTAATCCCGCCCTTGCTGGTCAAAGAGCTTCTGGCTGCGGTCAAAGCGGCCGCGGCGACCAAGATCTATGTCTGTAACGTCATGACACAGCCTGGTGAGACCGATGGCTTCAGCGCTTCCGATCATCTGCGGGCGCTCCTGGATCACACCAGCCCCAAGCTTGTGGACTATATGATCATCAATGACCAGGAGGTTCCCCCGGAAGCCAAAGCGATTTATGCGGAAGAAGGGGCCGAGCCGGTCCTTCCCGACCCCGAAAGGGTACTCAGTCTCGGCGTGCGTCCGGTTTTGGCGTCGCTTTTGAACACCAACGGGCTGGTCCGGCATGATGCAGACCGCCTGGCCGGCCTGCTGGTGAGGATGATGCCGATGTTCTTTAGCCGGCGCCGCCGGTGGCGGCAACGCTGGCGCCGGTTGCGCGAACTGGTGGGCGGCGCCGCCGGAAAACCGGGGATTGTTGCCGCGGGCGGTCGCCTGCGCTGGCGGCCGGCCGAACGGGGAAAAGCGTTAAAGTTTGATTTTATTGCGAAGAACCTTGACCGGAGCCAAGGACCGGCATGTGAGGTTTATACCAGCGCTGCGGAGGCCCCGGCCGTCCTCCACCCCTATAAAATTGATTTTGAGAAAAACCTGGTGATCGGGGTGTTTTTAGGGGAGCGCCCCACTGGCGGGTTTGGGTTGGCTCCGCTGGGGGTGCGTTTGAAAAGAAACGGGCTCGAGCTTGCCTACCGGGAAGAAAAACCGCTCCGGACGGGAGCGGTCCAAAGGTTGACCTACCCGGCGGCCTTTTTCGTCCTTGACCGGCGGGATCTTCCCGCGGGGGAACTACCGCTTTACTTGAGGCGGGAAGAGGCGAAAAAAACAGTGCTGGTAAGCAAGATTTCGTTATAAGCTTCTCCTTTTCTTTCCTTTGCCCAGGGCCGCGGCCAGCCGTTAAGGCAGCTCTTTACAAAGGAGAAGAAAGACGGTAAAATACATTTACGGACAATAGAATATATCTTAATAAGATCCTTCAGGGCAGGGTGCGGCCGTGTGGCCAATTCCCGACCGGTGGTGAGGGGTAACCCAAGTCCACGAGCTTAGTTTACTGAGCTGATCTGGTGCGAGTCCAGAACCGACGGTAAAGTCCGGATGGGAGAAGGAGACTGCGTTGAAGCGCTTGGCGTGCGCTTACGGTGACAGGAACCCTGAAGGTAACTTCGGGGTTTTTTTCGTTGGCCGCCACTGGATCATTATTGGTAAAGCCCGTGGGGGAAGGTGGCGACAAGGCGGGAAGGATGGTCTTTGCCCGGTGGCGGGCAGGATGATTGTGCTCAACGCAAGAGGAGGTTAACAAGTGGGAGCGGTCATTGAAGTTAACGATGTTACACTGGCTTTTTCTCCCCACTGCCCCCCGGAGTTGGACGCGGTTAATCTGGTGGTGCATGAGGGGGAGTTCCTCTGTTTGGTTGGCCCCAGCGGGTGCGGGAAATCGACCCTTCTACGGCTGGTGGCCGGGGTCTTAACGCCGGACCGGGGGGAGGTCAAAGTTTTCGGGGAAAGAAAGCCGCATAATTGGTCGCGGTTGAGTGTTGTTCCCCAGGATTCGCTGCTCTTACCCTGGCGGAAGGTCATTGATAATGTGGTGTTGCCCCTGGAACTGAACAGCCGCCGTGGCGACCGGACGGCATGGAAAGCCCAGGCCCGGGAGGCCTTACGCCTGGTTAACCTGTACGGGGTGGAAGACAAGTATCCCCACCAACTGTCCGGTGGGATGCGGCAACGGGTGGCTTTGGCGCGGGCCCTGGTCAGCAAGGCCGAGGTTTTGCTGCTGGATGAACCCTTTGCCGCCCTTGATGCCCTGACCAGAAGCCAACTTCACTTGGAGATGATGCGGATCCGCCGGCAAACGCCGTTTACCGGTTTGATGGTCACCCATAATATCTTTGAGGCGGTTTTTCTGGCCGACCGCGTGGTGGTGATGGGGGAAAAACCCGGACGGATCCTGGGCGAGGTCAAGATCGGGCTTCCCTACCCCCGGGCGCTTAAACTGATGAGCACGCCGGAATTTGCCGCTTTGGTCGGGGCCGTCCAGGAACTGTTGGCGAAAGGATGGTGCGGTGAAGATGCCTAAACGGGTGTTCGACTCCGGTTCCGGTGGGGAAAGACTGATTGCCCTTCTCCTGGTGGGCGGCGTGGTTCTTTTGGTCTGGGCCTGGCTGGCGACTTTTTATCCTGATTATATTCTTCCTTCCCCGGGGGCGGTCGCCCGCCGCGCCCTGGAACTTTTCCGCCAGGGCGGGCTTTTTGCTGTCCACTTCCGGACGACTTTGGCCGAAGCCTTCTTCGGGTTTTTGTTGGGGGCGGGGGCTGCTTTGCCCCTCAGTTATTTGCTGGTGCGCCACCCCCGTTTGGACCGTTTGGTTACGCCGGTGGTCGTGGCGATCCAGGCGATCCCGATCGTTTCCTTGGCGCCGCTGATGGTGATCTGGTTTGGGTTCGGGCTGACGTCCAAGATCCTCATTGCCGCCCTGACCGCTTTTTTCCCCGTCTTGACCAACGGGGTGGTCGGCCTGCGCGGGACCGATCCCCGCTTGAAAGAGATGTTTAGCATCATGGGGGCCGGGAAGCGGGAGATCTTTTTTAAACTGGAGGTTCCGTCGGCTTTGCCGGTCCTCTTCGGCGGTTTCCGGATCGGGTTGACCCTTTCCGTGATCGGCGCAGTCGTGGGGGAGTTTTCCGGCGCTGGGCGCGGCCTCGGTTATCTGGTCTATTTTGCCCGCGGGACCTTCGACACCGCTTTAATCTTCGTCGCTTTGCTGGCGCTGGCGGTGATGGGGGTCGGTTTTTACCTCTTGGTGTCCTGGTTGGAAACGGTGGTGATGCCTTGGCGCAAAGACATGGACCGTTAAGGATAGCATTTCCCGAAGTTTACCTGGATTTGAAGGAGAGGAGCGAGAAAAGATGAAGAACAAACCCGTTATCTTGCTGGTGGCGGTGGTTCTGCTGTTTGGTGGCGGATTGCTGTATTGGGCCCGGCCGGCGGGGCCGCAGCAGGTGACCCTGGCGATGACTTACATTCCCAATGTCCAGTTTGCCCCCTGGTACATAGCCCAAGACAAAGGCTATTTCCAGGAAGAAGGACTGGAGGTTGTCTTTGACTACCGGATGGACATCGACGCTTTACAACTGGTGGCCACGGGGAAGATGGATTATGCCATTGCCGGCGGGGACCAAGTATTGGTGGCGCGGGGGCAAGGGATTCCCGTGGTCTACCTGATGAGTCTGTACGCCGAATTTCCCCCGGCGGTCATTGCCAAGGCGGAGACGGGGATCAAAACCGCCCTCGACTTAAAGGGTAAAAAGATCGGCCTCCCGTTATACGGGACCAATCTCCTGGCGGTCAAGGCTATCCTGCGCCGGGCCGGCCTTGCGGAACAGGATGTTCACCTTGTTGATATCGGTTATACCCAGCTTCCGTCGTTGCTGGAGGACAAGGTGGATGCGGTGGTCGGTTTTGCCAACAACGAACCGGTGAAGCTAAAGGCGATGGGGGTGGCGGTCAACCAGATTAACTCCTGGGATTACTTTTCCCTGGTTGGCCACGGTCTGATCACCGGGGCCGGCAAAGTGGAGAAGGCCCCGGCGGAAGTGGGTAAAATGGTCCGGGCCAGTTACAAGGGGTTGCAATATGCCCTGGCCCACCCGGAAGAGGCCTTTGCGATCTGCCTGAAGTACCTGCCGGAACTGGGCGAAGAACAAAAGGAGCAGGAATGGGAGGTCTTAAAAGCGTCCATGGCTTTATGGGAGAACGACTACACGCGCCGGTACGGGCTGGGCCGTTCGGACCCGGTCAGTTGGGAGGAGGCCCAGCAACTGATGATCGACCTGGGGATGATTCCGCAGGCGACACCGGTCAGCGAGATTCTTAATCTATCGTTCTTACCTGAGTAGGAATTAGTTGTTCCAGTAGTTAGAGCAGGCGTAAAGCAGCATATTGTCATTGCCGGTTTGTTGGCAGGCGGCGCGCCTAGTCCTCCTTGCTGTTGACGCTGCGCGTAAACTCAATGAAGCTTAGCCGCCAACCATCCGGCAAGGTGCTCCCCGGCGCGCTGGGGTATAGCGCCGGGTTTGGGATAACGTTAGTTATAGATCGTTAAGTTGGTGTAATAAAAGCAAGGTCATTCGTAGTAGTACCTTTGGTGCCGGGAGAATGACCAGTATATTATAGTCGTATAGTCGGATGTAACCCGAAAGATGCAGAAACCGCCCGTTATGGGCGGTTTCGTTTTTGACAGGTTAGTCCGGCTAGCGGCCGGTGTTTAGCTTCCTTAGTTCC
>JAAYMP010000101.1 GCA_012521315.1 Bacillota bacterium | reverse complement strand
TACATGGCAGTCACTCCAAATGCAAGGGTTTTGCATCAAAGTTCTGCTTTTCCTTGCATTTTTCCTGCTACTTTTTTGAGTTTTTTCCTTTATTCATGCGGGTTTGGGAATTATTCAGGAAACCCTACTTAATAATTGCCGGGATTAGCCTGCTTTTGGTGACCGGTATCAACCTGGTCACTCCGATGTTGATCCGTAGATTGGTGGCTATCCTCAACAACGGCGCCTATGGCGCTGAAGAAATCCCCGCCCTCCTTTCGGTAATAAAAACCCTGGCATTGCTGCTGGGCGTGGCTTACCTGGCCAGAGCGGTTTTTACCTTCTTCTACCGCTACCTGGCGCACCTGGCTGCCTGGAACCTGGTGGCCGATATGAGAACCCGGGTCTACAGCCATCTGCAGGGTCTTTCCCTCCGTTATTACCACCAACGGCAAACCGGTGAATTGATGTCGCGCACCGCCAATGACCCGGCTACTTTTGAGGTCCTGATTGCCCATGCCGTTCCTGATCTCATCGTCAACCTGCTGGTTTTCACCGGAGTCAGTATCATTCTGTTTTTCCTCAATCCGCTCCTGGCCCTTTGCGCTCTTTTGCCCGTACCGTTCATGTTCATCGCGGGTATCGGTTTTACCAAAAGGGTCCTGCCCAACTTCCGCCGGGCCCAGCGCCGGCTGGCTGAGTTCAACGCCGTTCTCCAGGACAACCTCTCGGCAATTAAGGAAATCCAAGCCTTCAACCAGCAAGAACGGGAACATTGCCGTATCCTGGCGGGCGCCAAGAACCATGCCGCCACTCTCATCCATGCCCTGAAATTGAGCGCCATTTTTCACCCGGTGATAGAATTCTTCAGTAGTTTCGGTAATGTAATTATTGTCGGTATCGGCGGGGTTATGGCCATAAAAGGCCTGCTGCCGCTGGAGGATGTGGTGGGGTTCCTGCTTTACCTGGGGATCTTCTACCAACCCATCGGTACCCTCGCCCGGGTCCTGGAAGATCTCCAGCAGGCGCTGGCCGGTGCGGAACGGGTCTTTGAGGTCTTGGAAGAGGAGCCGGATGTGAAAGAAAAGAGACATCCCGTGAATTTAAAGAAGGTGGAAGGAAAGATCACCTTTGACCGGGTTTCTTTCCGTTATAATAACGATGGTGAGGATGTCCTGAAGAATATCTCCTTCACCGTCAACCCCCGGGAGATGCTGGCGATTGTCGGCCCCACCGGCGTCGGCAAATCCACCCTGGTCAGCCTAATCCCCCGCTTCTACGACCCGACTGCCGGGAGGGTCTTGGTTGATGATATCGATATAAAGGATGTCTCCCTCTTTTCCCTGCGCAACCAGATCAGCATCGTCCTGCAGGATGTCTTCCTCTTTAACGGGACGATCGCCGAAAACATCGCCTACAGTAGCAGGAACGCCACCATGGCGGAGATTGAAGCGGCGGCCCGGGCGGCTTATGCCCACGACTTCATCCTCTCCATGCCCGACGGTTACAACAGTTATATCGGTGAACGCGGGGTCAAGCTCTCCGGCGGGCAAAAGCAACGGCTCTCCATTGCCCGGGCGATCCTGCGCAACGCGCCAATCCTCATCCTGGACGAAGCCACCGCCTCCGTGGACGTGGAGACGGAACGCCAGATCCAGAAGGCCATTGATAACCTGGTAAAAGACCGGACGATTATCGTCATCGCCCACCGTTTATCTACTGTAAAAAAGGCCGACCGGATTATCTACCTCCAGGACGGCGTCATCGCCGAAAGCGGCACCCACGAAGAGTTGATGGCCCGCAAAGGCCTGTATTACAAGTGGCATAAGGTCTGATCTATGCCATAAAGCCTGATCTTAAAGAAACGGCAAAGCGGGCCCTGACCGGCCCGCTTTTTTTATTTTTTACCCTGGCCGTAGTACGCCCCCGCACCGTGTTTCCGCAGGAAATGCCGGTCCAGCAATTCTTTACCGATTGCCGGCGCCATTGGGTCTATCATCCTGGTCAGAAAGGATATCTTCGCGATCTCCTCCAGAACAAGGCTGTTTTCTACGGTTTCTTCCGGGTCTTTTCCCCAAGTGAACGGCGCGTGACTGGCTACCAGGATTCCCGGAAAATCCATACAGTCCCGGCCTTGCAGGGATTCCACAATCACCCGGCCGGTGTTGGCTTCATAGTCCCCGCTGATCTCGGCGGCTGTTAACTGCCGGGTACAGGGGATCTCGCCGTAGCAATAATCCGCATGGGTAGTACCGAAGCACGGAATAGCTTTGCGCGTTTGCGCCCACGCCGTCGCCCAAGGGGAATGGGTATGTGCCACCCCGCCGATCTCCGGGAAATGCATGTAGAGCTGCAGGTGGGTAGGGGTATCGGAAGAAGGTTTGAGCCCGCCTTCAACCACCCTGCCATCGGTATCCACCACTACCATTTTTTCTACGGTCAATTCGTCATACGGTACCCCGCTGGGCTTAATCACAATCAAACCCTTCTCCCGGTCGATCCCGCTGACGTTTCCCCAGGTACAGATGACCAATTTAGCCCTTTGCAGTTCAAGGTTGGCCGCTAAAACCCTCTTTTTCAATTCCGTCAACATCGGATTCCACCCTCCTCGTACGCGCGCACGCCTAGCCGGGCCGGACGCCTCCGCACCGGAGACCCGGCGCAACAACAGATAGCATGAATTTCCCAATTCTCTCCGACTAAGACCATCCGCCGGCCGGGCACACGGGTGTCGCGAAGCCGGTCATGCAAAGCCGGCACGCGCACACCCGCCCCCGCCTCTTCAAAACCGGTCCTCCACAAACCGCCCAAGGAGAAGGTATTTTTTATACAACCGGTCATAGATCTCCGCCTTTTCCCCGTTGGGGATATAGGCCTCACTGAAGTCACTGGCCATCCGGGCTTGCGCCTCGTATACGGAAGGATAGAGCCCGGCGGCGGCTGCGGCAAAGATCGCCGCCCCCAACGCGCAGGCCTGTTCGGACCGGACCACTTTGATCGGCATTTTTAGCACATCCGCAGTGACCTGCATAACAAAGGGGTTTTTCTTGGCGATTCCGCCCATGGCAATCACCTGTTCAATGGCGATACCCTCCTCAATGAACCGGTCGACAATGGCTCTGGCGCCGAAAGCCGTCGCCTCTACCAGCGCCCGGAAGATCCCGGCCGGGGTTGTCCCTAAAGTCAGCCCGGCCAAGGCGCCTTTAACGCTCTGGTCGGCATCGGGGGTCCGGCGCCCGTTCAGCCAGTCCAGAGCCAGCAATGAATTTTCGTCCACAGCGAGCTCCATAGCTTCCCTGGTTAGAGCGGAGAAAATCTTTTCTCTCACTTCGGCTATTAATAGATCCTTGGTTTTCTCATCCAAACGGGGATTCTTTTTAAACAGGGTTTTTAGCGGCCAGGAGAGGATCTCCCGGAACCAGGCATAAACATCACCGTAGGCCGATTGCCCGGCCTCCAGTCCGATCATCCCCGGGAGTACGGAGCCGTCGACCTGGCCACAGATCCCTTTAATCAGCTTCCCGCCGACCTCTTCAGGGGAAGCCACCATAATGTCACAGGTGGAGGTCCCCATAATCTTGACCAGGGTTGCTTTGGTGATCCCGCCGCCGACCGCACCCATGTGTGCATCAAAACCGCCGACAGCCACTGCTATACCCGGGCGTAACCCCAAACGTCTAGCCCACTCCTGGCTGAGCCCGCCGGCTTTTTGGTCCATGGTGTATGTCTCTTGGTACAGGCGGACCCGCAAACCCCGGAGTGCCGGTTCCAGCAGGACCAAAAACTCTTCATCGGGCAGGCCGCCCCAATCCGGATGCCACATGGCCTTGTGCCCTGCCGCACACCGGCTGCGCTTGATTGCGTGGACGTCTTCCGCCCCTGTTAGCAGGGCAGGGATCCAGTCGCATAGTTCAAGCCAGGAATAGGCCGCTCTTTGCACCTGCGGGTCATGGCGGTAAACATGCATGATCTTCGCCCAAAACCATTCGGAGGAGTATATTCCCCCCTCGTAACAAGTGAAATCTCTTCCGCCCCAATTCCGGGCATAATAATTGATCTCTTCCGTCTCCCGGACCGCGGTGTGGTCCTTCCACAAAACGAACATGGCATTGGGGTTCGTGGCAAACTCCTCTTTCAGGGCTAAAGGCCTTCCCTCCCGGTCGACGGCACACGGTGTTGAACCGGTGGTATCAACCCCGATCCCGGCCACCCTTTCACCGGTGCCAGGGGGTAATTTGGCCAGGGCCCCTTTGACCGCTGCCTCCATGCTTTCAATATAGTCCAGCGGGTGGTGGCGGAATTGGTTCACCGCCGGATCGCAATAGAGCCCCTGCTTCCAGCGGGGGTAGTCGCAGACGTCAGTTGCTTCCTCCCGCCCGTCAGCGGCATTTACCACCACCGCCCGGACCGAGTCGGTACCAAAATCAATGCCGATGACCAGATCAGCCCTTTCCATCCGCCCCCCTCCTTTACTGGTGATAATAAAGATCCCATTTCAAATATTTCCTGAAGGCTTCATCAATCACGGCGCCGACCTCACCGGGGCAAATGGCCACATGGTGTTCAAAGCCGTTTTCACAGATGTACCGCAACAGCTTTTGGAACCGGGGGATCCGGATCACGCCATACCCGCCAAATGTTTGCAGCGGATCGTTGGTCAGTTCTCCCTCGCCGGTATAAGCGCGGATCTGTCCGCTGGTGTCATCGGTGGTAACCCGGCAGTACGTAAAGCTGGCCGGTTTAATCCGTCCTGTCACAGTGCCATAGGTGTTTTCCTTGCCGACGGTTCCGGCGATAATCGCCTGGTAATCCATGACCGCTTCATGCCCGAAGATATCTTGCGGTAAGTTGCTGCAATGGAAAACCACGCCCTGATCCGGGTCATCACCGTAGTTGTTATTCCAATCCAGCAAAGCGCTGGGCCGGTCCGAGGCCAGCGTCAAAGCATACATCCCAATCAGGCCGGTAATATCCGCCTCACAAGCGCTGGGGTTCTTCATCTCCGAGAGCATACTCATAACAGCGCAGGGGACAACGCCGTAGTACTCTTCCAGCGCAGTCCAGCATTGAATGGCCGTACCATCCCACTCATGTTCTTTGATTAAGCCTTCAAGGACTACGGCAAACTGGGCCATCTTCGTCAAGGCGCCTTCAGTAACCCCGGCTGTTGCCACATAGTTCCGTAGAGCTGCAACCTTCTCTTTTACCGCCGGGTCGTCTTCTTTCAACCGCTCGATCTGCCCCAAGATCTCGGCCAGGTCATAAGGTTCCACCGAAATCCCGTACTTCTCCAGGATCTTTTCACTGTAGCGCACGGTGGTAAAGTTGGCCGGGCGCACCCCAATCTGGCCAAAGCGGGCTTTTCGCAAGCCTTTAACCACCCGGCAGACAGCGGCAAATCTCAATAGATCCCTCTTAAAGCTCCCCGCTTCCGGGGCAACCGTATGCAATTCCGTGAGGGTGAAAGGGATATTATACTGTTTCAGGTTATTACAGACGGAGATCTTCCCGCAAAAACTGTCCCTCCGGTTTGCCTGGGACATCTTGTCGGTTTCATCGGGGAAGGCATGCACCAACACGGGCAGATCCAGACCGGAGAGGCGAATCGAATTGGCCACACTCCGCTCGTCACCGAAGTTGGGCAGGGTTACAAGGATCCCATCGATCTTCTCCGCGTTGGCTTTGAATAAAGCCGCGCATTTTTTGGCGTCTTCGTAGCTCTCCACCGTGCCGAAGGGCGTATCCTCCGGAGTGAGGGTAACCACGTCAATCCCCAGTTCCGCCAGGACTTTTAGTACTCTTTTCCTCCCTTCTTCACAAAGCTCCGTGGGGAAAAACCCCCGGTTCCCCACGATCAACCCTAACGTCGCCATTGTCATCCCCTCCATCTAATTTTTAATCACCCTGATGAATTGTGCAGACAACCTGTTTTATATTTATTAATGCGGATCGTGGATCGACGCTTTGCGATTGACGATCACGATCAACAACTCCCCCTATTCATGCTTGCTGCTTTACGGCTTTGCGAAGTCGACCACTTCCCAAAAAGCCTCTTTCGGCTGGTAATCGAGGTCAAACAAGAGCGGCAAATCTTTTCTGCCCCGCACCGGAAAATTATCCTTCCAAGTTCTGGCGTCACCCAAACCCCATACGGTCACGCCGGTAATCACATCCCGGTATTCCCGGAAGACCGTGAAGATCTCCCGGTATTGCTCGGCCTGCATCTCCAGTCTCACTTTTAATTCTTCAGGGTCGTTGATAAACCGCCGCTTATCGTTCCAGCCGTAAAGGGAGATATCCAGTTCGGTGATTTGCACCTCCAGCCCCAGGGAGGCATAGCGCCGGATGGCGGTCTCCAATTCGTTAATCGAGGGAGAGGTAATATCCCAATGGGCTTGCATGCCCATACCGTGGACCGGCACCCCCGCGGCGAGCAGGTCCTCCAATAAGACGTAGATTTTCTCCCGTTTATTGGCCCCTGTTGTCCCGTAATCATTATAAAAGAGTTTGGCATCGGGATCGGCCTGGTGGGCAAGGCGGAAAGCCTCGGCGATATAATCTTCCCCCGCCGCCTTATACCAAGGTGAATCCTTCCGCAAAAACTCGGACATATTGTCGCTTACCGCTTCGTTAACCACGTCCCAACAGTAAACCGCATCTTTATAGCGGGGAACCACCACATTGATATGGTCTGCCAGCCTCTTGAGGACAAGTTCGCGGGAGGCCGGTCCCGCCCCGTCAGCAAAGAGCCAGCTGGGATACTGCTGGTGCCAGACCAGGGTATGCCCGCGCAAAAGCATCTTGTGTTTCCTGGTAAAACTGACCATCTCATCGGCGCGGAAAAAAGCGAATACCCCTTCGCTTGGTTGCAGGCTGGCAAATTTCATCTCGTTTCCTGCGGTAAGGCTATTGAAATGCTTTACCAAAAATTCTCGATGGTTAAGTATATCCCAGTATTCCACACCGGCGCCGATCGGAAAATACTCCATATACGCCTGGTATAAGGAGGGTGTCTCCTCTCCGGATTTGGCCGCCTCTCCTACCAGCACACCGGTAACGAGGATCATCAGCAAAAACAACACCGGCGCTTTTATTCTCATAGGTAAACCCCTTTCTGATTATTTGGATGCGCGCACACGCGCACCCTTTCCCGGTTATGCAAGTTGTGCAGACAACTTGCTATATAATTCTTCTCTCCTGCTTAGTAATTTCCTCTTTTTTCGCATGAATTTCCTCTTGCCAGCCGCACCGGATATTAAGCCGGTGCGCTGCAGGAAGAGCGTAAAACCAACTCCGGCTGATAGACCTGGCGCGCCTTGATCACCTTGTTTTCGATCATATCCAGAATAAAGCGGGCGGCCTGCCTTCCCATGGCCGCCTTGGGATGTTTTATCGAGCTCAGCTTGACCTCGGAAGCCACGGCCAGGCTGGAATCGTCAAAACTCATAAGGGAAAATTCTTCCGGTACCTTAATCCCTTCATCACGCAGCGCTTCAAGGACCATTAAGGCAATTTGGTCGTTGTAACAGACCATCGCTGTCGGCCGCTCCCCTTTTGTAAAGAGAGCCCTGCCAAATTGGTACGGGTAGGAATAAAGCTGTGCGGTTTCATAAGATCCTAATAAATCAGGGGTTATTTTGATTCCATATTTTTTTAAAGCCTCTAAAAACCCGTCCCGGCGCTTTACCCCCTGCAGATCGTCGGCTTTAAAAATCCCGGCGATCTTCTTATGCCCGAGTTGGACCAGGTATTCCGCAGCCATGTAGCCGCCCTTCTCGTCATCCATGATAATATAGGCCGGATCCAGCTCCGGGTAATAGGCATGAAGCATCAAATAGGGAATCCCCCGCTTTTCGAGGTCCCAGTAGTATTTGAGGTTCACGTTCTTCCAGGCGCTTTGGGTCGGCTCAATAATCAACCCGGAGATCTTCTGCTGCAGCAGGCTCTCCAAACAAGCCGCTTCTTTATTCTGATTATTACCGGTGCTGGCCAGAAGCAAGGTACACCCGGCCGCGCTCAACACCTCTTCGATCCCGCGAATTACTTCCGGGAAAATATACTCGGAAATATAGGTGGTGACCAGGGCGACAACTTTCCCCTTTACCCTGGTCGGGTAGGAGCGAAATGTTCCCCTCCCCTGCTCCCGGAAGATCAAACCTTCATTCTCCAGATCATTTAAGGCCTGACGCACCGTGTGCCTGCTGATCTTAAACTCTTCAGCCAGCATATTCTCGGAAGGGAGTTGACTGCCGGGAGCAATCACTCCCCGTTTCATCTGCTCCTTCAGGTACTCCTTTAGCCGGGAATATTTCGGCATGGTATTGTTGTTCTCTTGTTCCAAAATCCCTCACCCACTCATCCATTTGCCTGCACTTTTCTGAAAAGCCAGATCTTGCTCCCCTATATTATACAGGTTTATTTCCTCCTCTACAACATTGGTGAGAGTAAAACCGACACTCCTCGAAGTTCATCAATAAGGTAGTTCTAACCGGCAAAATCACAGCCGCACCGGCAGGTGAAATATGAACACACTTAAATTCACCGGTGTTGACCGTTACTGTAATACGGCGCGCCGTTCAACTCCTGGTGATTCATCCTAAAGACCTAGACCGGTTACTCCTTAAGCCCGATTGCGATTTCTTTCCAAATCTAATAAAATGGTCTTGGAGACCGCGCATGCTGTATCAGGCAGACTAACCGGCACCGGTGGGTACGGGGCGCGCGGGCGGCAAAACCGGAAAATTTGATAGGGAGAAGAGACAATGACCGTTATCGAAGTGAAGAATCTGACAAAAAGATACGGAATCCTAAAAGCTGTTGACGGCTTGAGTCTTTCGGTCGCCAAGGGCGAAATCTTCGGGATGCTCGGTCCGAACGGAGCGGGAAAATCCACCACCTTTGAGATAATCGTCGGTATTTTGCGCCGGGACAGTGGCGACGTTAAGGTGTTGGGGGTAGACCCGCAAAAGCAGCCAGAAGCGGTTAAATCGCGCATCGGCGTGCAACTGCAGGCAGCGCAGACCTTCCGCAAGTTAACGGTAAGGGAAACCCTCAAGCTTTTTGCCGGTTTTTATCCAAACCCGCTGCCGGTTGACGAGATAATTGCCCAAGTGGGTCTGGCCGAAAAAAAGAATTCCCGGGTGGAAACCCTCTCCGGCGGGCAAATGCAACGGCTCTCGGTGGCCATAGCGATGATCAGCAACGGCGAGATCATCTTCCTTGACGAGCCCACCGCCGGCCTTGACCCCCAGGCCCGGCGCGATCTGTGGGGTTCAATTATTGAACTGAAGAATTCAGGAAAAACGGTCTTCCTAACAACCCATTTCATGGAGGAAGCGCAGAAGCTCTGCGACAGGGTAGCGATTATTGACTATGGGAAGATCGTTGCCCTTGAAACTCCGCAGGAGCTCATTACAGCGCATTTTCAAGAGATGTCCCTGGAAATAGTACAGCCGGAGTTACGAAATGAAACAAAACTGAGGGAATTGACCAGTGTCACTGAGGTTATTGAACTGAATGACCACACTGTCCTTCGTACCCCCAACTTAACTGCGACAATCCAGGAACTATCGGCGCTGGCGAAAGCATTAGGCATAAAACTGGATGATTTCAGAATCCGGCAGGCAAATTTGGAAGATGTCTTCCTGAAACTGACCGGAAGGAGGATAAGGCAATGAAAGCTTTTTTTCAGCTGTTAACAGCGAATATGAAAGAAATTTTCCGCGACAGAATGCAGCTTTGGTGGTTTATTCTCTTCCCGGTTCTCTTTGTTACCGGCTTTGGCGTTGTTTACTCCGGTGCCGCCAGCCCTGGGACTGGGGATAATACCATAAAGTTTGACGTGGGTATTGTCAGTGAGGGGGAGGGGGCTTTTGCCGCAGCAATAACCGAGGCATTTACAGGAGTTCCCGAATTTTCCGTGCAGACAAGAACAAAAAGTGAGGCGCTGCAAGAATTTGCAAAGGGGAAATCGGGATTAGTTATTATTCTCCCTGCCGAATTAGAGGTTTTGCCTGTTACAGCAGAAAACCTGATCAACGAAAACAGGAAAATAGAGATCCCTGTGTACTGCCGCCCAGACAAGATGTTTCTTATGTATGGAGTAAATGAGATCCTGCACAGGGCGGAAAAGGAGGTTTTGGGCCAGCCAAGCGTCATGGAGATAAAGCTGAATACCGCGATTACACATGACGATGGTCTTGACAATAATGGCGATAATAATGCCGGCTTTAACATTATTGATTATATCTTAC
>JAAYMP010000100.1 GCA_012521315.1 Bacillota bacterium | reverse complement strand
GCGTTCCGCCGGTGGCACCGGCTGCTTTGGCCGCGGTCATCACCAGATCGGAATGGCCACGGTTCACAATGGTGACTATTAAAGCATAAGGCTCTTTTAACTCCATGCTCTGTTCCTCACTTCCCATCTCTGTATTATCCTTATCGATTTCTTGGCAGATTTTCCATAGGATACTGCTGGAACTGTCCAAAGGAATGGTAAAGGCAATGCCCGTTCCAACCTGATGCAGATCGATCTGCTCGCGGAGGCGCGCGAGAATTTGCCGGGTCATGCCGATACTCTGGATGCTGATGGCAATTAGTTTCTTTGGACTACCAAAGCCGAGGAGCTCGTAGATCTCCGAATTGGCGGATCCGTACCCGTGGCTTAGGAGATAAAAGGGCACTTCATCCCGCCTATATAACTTTTTCAACTGGTTCCCCAGACTATAATCGACAATGGTAATTAATGCTTCCAAGCAACGCTCCACTTTTGCTACCATTTATTAGTACCCCCTGTTTACCTCTCCAAAGCTAAGCAGCATCTGCTCCTTGCGGTTTGCCCGATGGCGCCCGCCTTTTCATTTGCATATTATTGCTCTGGAAAGTTGTCCTCTTTATCATATATAATAATCGAATCTTCGGCAACCGGAATTGTAATTTGTTTCTCAGCCCGATTGGCTTTGATCCGATAAGCCAAGCCAAAGCACTGGATAGTGAGTACCGGAGTCAACGCAACCAGCGCCACGATGCCAAAGGCATCAGTGAAGATGTTGCCCCCGCTCGTTTCACAGGCCCCAATCGCCAACGGGAGGAGAAAAGTGGCGGCCAAAGGTCCCGAGGCCACAGCACCCGAGTCGAAAGCAATCGCCGTAAAAAGGGGCGGAACAATCAGTGACAAGAGCAACGCCATCGTGTACCCGGGGATTACGATATAAAGCAAGGAAGTTTCGGTCAAGATCCGGAACATGGCCAGCCCGACCGAGAAAGCCACCCCGATGGACAGACCAAGGCCCATGCTCCGGCCGGAGATCGCGCCGTCGGTGATGTCTTCAACCTGTTCTTTTAAGACGAAAACCGCCGGTTCCGCGGCCACGACAAAATAACCGGTGGCCAGGCCGATCAGGATTAAGGCCCAGGGCGGCGTATTCGTAATGAGGGCCCCCCCCAGTTGGTACCCGGCGGGCATGAAACCCACATTTACACTGGTAAGGAAAAGAACAAGACCGGCGTAAGTATAGATGGTGCCGATGAGAATCTTCAATAATGTTCTTTTCCGGAGACGAAGGGAGACTACTTGAAAGACGATAAAGAGTAAAAGAATCGGGAGGAGGGCAAGGGCCACCTGCCCTATAAACTCGGGGAAATTAGCCAGAAAAAGTTGGAAGATATCACCCAGCGAAAGCAGTTCGGGAATAGCCAGGACGCTTCCGCCCGACGGTTCAAAAAAGAGGCCCAGGAGGAGCATCGTGAGAATGGGCCCGATCAAACAGAAGGCGACCAGACCAAAACTATCCTCTTCCGAAGTTTTATCACCCCGGACTGAAGCCAGGCCAAGCCCCAAGGCCATAACAAAGGGGACCATAATCGGGCCGGTGGTTACGGCTCCCGACTCCCAAGCGACGGAAAGAAAGTTTTTGCTGGTAAATCCGGATACGATAAAGGCCAGTATATAGCAGACAGCAAGGATTGAAGAGAGCCGGACCTGAAACAGGATGCGGAGAAAAGCACCGACCAGCGCAAGCCCGACACCGGCGGAAACAGCCAGGATAATGACGGAATCAGGGATCCCGCTGACTTGCCGGGCCAAAACGTGCAGGTCCGGTTCGGCGATGCTGATAAAGGTGCCGATCACAAAGGTCAAGGCCACGATCAGTTTTAAATTTCTACTTTTCACCAATCCCGAGCCGATATGTTCGCCAATGGGCATTAAAGAAACATCGACCCCGAGGTTAAACAGGGTGATGCCAAGAATCATCATCAGGGCGCTCAGCAGAAAAAGAACCACGCTATAAAAGGGCATTGGTGCGACGGTAAGCGCCAATACTAGAACAATAACAATGATCGGAAGGACAGTTAAAAAGGATTCTTTGAATTTTGCCCAGAGCAGTTTTTTCATTCCCCTACCGCCTCCAACTTCGTTCTTCTAAATAACAGGCAAAAATCTGTGTCCACGACACAGATTGTCCATCCCAAATACGAATCGAAGATCGTAATAAGGTATAACATAATTATATATATCTTTGACCAGCCATTCTACCGATTTAAACTAATATTTAACTATATTTAAGAATATTTACGTATATTTTAGCAAAATGGCTTATTTAAGCGGATTATGCCCTAATATTTGGCTGTTGCTTGTAAATATAAAGCAACATTTTCCGGGACGTTTAAGTAGGTGAGCAAAAGGGTTCAGACGAAAGTCGCAGTGAAGGAGAGGCGCAGGTGGACGGTGGGGGTGGGGGGAGAGGCTATTTATGCGCGGCGGCGGTTTACCACCGAACCGCCGCGGCTGCCCAAGACAATCCGCCCCCAAAGCCAATCAAGAAAAGATAATCCCCTTTTTTAAAGCGCTTTTCAGCCCAAGCCTCCTTGAGGGCCAGGCCGATGGAGGCGGCTGAGGTGTTACCGTAATTGGCGATGTTGGAGATGATCCGTTCCGCCGGGATGCCCTTGTTCCGGGCGACGGCTTCGATAATTCTGCTGTTGGCCTGGTGGGGGATGACGAAATAGCGGTCATTATCCTTGAGGCCCAGCCGGACTTTTAAGTGGTCGATCAGAACACCCATTTTTTCCACCGCGAATTTAAAGACGCTCTGCCCGTCTTGGCGGAAATAAAACTCATCGTCCAGGCCGCCCATGACCACCAAATCGGCTCCGCTCGGGTCGGCGCCCAGTTCAACGGCGAGGATCTCGTGCTCGGGCTCCTCCGTACTGAGCAGGAGGGACGCCCCGGCATCACCGAAAAGGATGCAGGAGGCACGGTCTTTGTAGTCGACGAAGCGGGAGAGTTTTTCCCCGGCGGCGATTAAGGTATGGTTATAACCTTCGGTCCGCATCAAACTCCAGCCGACGGCCAAAGCGTAAATCAAACCGGAGCAGGCGGCATTTAAGTCAAAAGCCGCCAAATTGGTGAGGTTCAATTTCTGTGCGACTAAACTGGCCTGGTTCGGAACGCATTTCTCGGCGGTACTGGTGGCGGCGATGAGCAACTGTGGACGGTAACGGTTGGCCGCCTGTGCTAAACAATCGGCCGCCGCTTTGGCGGCTAGGTCGGAGGCGTGCATGTCAGCGGGGGCGATCCGCCGCTCTTTGATCCCGGTCCGGGTGGTGATCCATTCATCGGAGGTCTCAACCATCTTCTCCAGGTCACCATTGGTCAGCTTTTTTTCCGGCACATAGGTGCCGACGGCAACAAGCCCTATTTTTCTCATGTTTGTCCCCTTCTTTTCGCATAGATTATCTTGAAAAATTAGAACCAGGTATTAATAATTACTACTAATTATACTCGATCCTCCACGCAAAGGGCAAGTATTTTCGGGAAAGATTTGCGAAAAGATGAAGGGGAAACGAGATCAAACGATCCGGAATTGCGCCAGATCAGGCGCCCCTTGTTGTTTCACCACGTCCACGGTGGTCCGGCGGTGGTTTTTCCCACTGGCCAGAATTTTAACGGTCACCGCCGTCTCCCAGGGGTGATCGCTGTACCGGCTGGTAAGGCGGGCCAGATTGCGCAGATCATCGGCGGTGGGGTTGCCCACCCCCAGCGTCAAAGGGCCGGGCGCGCCTAAAGCCTTGAAAAGATAGACCCCTTCCGTGTGGCGCTTTTGGTAAAAGAAACGGAAGAGAATCCGGTTTTCCTGTTGGTTGCGGCCAATGACCCCTTTAAAGTGCGGACTTAAGCGAAAATGGCGTCCGGTCCGCAGGAGGCGGAGCCCGTCGATGGTCAGGTGCCCGTCGGCTCTAATGAGATCCTTTACTTTACGGCCATACTCCACATTGGTGAGCAGGCACCCGCCGGCGGGGGTTTCATACTCCAGACCGTATTTGGCGGCCAGTTCCAGTTGGACTTTGCGTTGCCGGCCTTGGACCGACGGACAGTGGTCCAGGGAGATCCAGCCTTTTTCCTCCGGGATAGTGGGGGGGAGAAGCCGGGCGGAGAGGGGACGTACGATCAGACCGGCCAGCCCGGTTTCGGCGTCGATTGTGGGGAAAGCCCCCCGGTGCTGGGATTTGGGCCGTTGTCCTACCACTTCACCGGTGACCAAGAAAGAAGCACCCAGCTCTTTCATCATCTCACCGGCTTTGCGCAGGAAGAAGATATGACAGTCCAAGCAAGGGTTGGCCGCCTTGCCGTAGCCGTGTTTCGGATTTTCCAAGACCCGGAGGTACTCCTCGTCCAGGCGGACAACATGCAGTTCTACCCCCAACTGCGCAAGGAGTTTTTGCAGGTGGGCAACGCGTTTTTTTTCTTCGTCCGGCGCGAGAAAAGGCTGGCTGAAATGAACCGCCTCCACCTCCACTCCGGCTTCTTGGATCAGTTTGATCGCGAGTAAACTGTCGAGCCCACCCGAGAAAAGGGCGAGTGCTTTCACATGGACCGCCTCCTTTGTCTTTCTTTGTTTATTTATGGTTATAAGTGAATATTAACTATTCCTGGTTGACCCCTCTTTTCCTGCTTTCTCCGGCGGCCGGATTTATTCCTATTTATTAGGATTATAGAATGATTACAATCTGATTACGTATTGTTTATGGTGTTGATTTCGATAGAAAAAAATGATAATCTTATTTCAATGTCAAGGCTTGATGACATAATAATATTTATGAATTATGGTGAATGAGGGTAGGTATGTAAGTTGGAAAAAAATTTGAGG
>JAAYMP010000099.1 GCA_012521315.1 Bacillota bacterium | reverse complement strand
TGCACATCCTCCCGGGGCGTGGCGGTCAGCCCCACCAGGTAGGCGTCGAAGTAGTCAAAGATCGCCTTGTACTTCCGGAAGATGCTGCGGTGGCTCTCGTCCACGATGATCAAGTCAAAATGGGCGGGACTAAAGATGCAACCGCCATCCTCATTCCGCATGTTGTTAATAATATTCAGCATGGTAGGGTAGGTGGAGAAGACCACCCGGGCGTTGCGGTCGTCTTTGTTGGATAAAAGGTTGCAGAGGGACATATCGGGCAGGAGGTTCTTAAAAACATCCTTCGCCTGGTGCACCAAGGCGGTCCGGTCGGCCAGGAAGAGGGTGTTCGTGACATAACCGCCCCGGGAGAGGACATCAGTCAGGCTTACCACCGTCCTGGTCTTCCCGGTGCCCGTCGCCATCACCAGAAGGGCCTTCCGGTGGCCTTTTTCAAAATGAGCGCAGACCGCCCGCACCGCTTGTTTTTGGTAATAGCGGTCGGTGATCCGGTCTTCAATCGGGATGGTGCTCAACTTTTTCCGGGAGGTCCGCCGGTTAATCAGCCGTTGCAGGTCACCCCGGGAAAAAACGCTGCTTACCCGGTGCTGCGGCCCGGTCAGATCGTCCCAGATAAAATAATCGTAACCGTTGGTGTTGAAGATAATCGGTCGGCGCCCGGTCATCTTCTCCAGGCAATCCGCGTATAACCGGGCTTGGTGGGTCCCCTGCCGGGCATCCTTGAAGGTCCGCTTGGCCTCGATGATCGCCAGCGGCAGCCCGTCTTTCCCCCAGAGCACATAGTCGACAAAGCCCTCCCCGGAACCGGACTCCCGCGGCATCCCCACCACCCGCATCTCTTCTTCGACGCAGTCCCTCCGGTCGGTCTGGGAGAAACGCCAGCCCAGCAGCTTCAGATCCACGTCAATGTACTTCTTCCGCGTGGCAAACTCCGACAGATCCTCCGGGGTAAATGTCCTTTCCGCTTTATGCGCTTCTTTTTGGGCGGTAAGCTCCGCGCTCTTCGCTCGGAGTTCGGCCAGGAGCCGGGCGATCTCCTTATCCTTCTCATCAATGAGTTGCTCTGTTTGCGCTTTGAAACGCTGAAAATCCGCAGTCAACCGCGCCTCAAGCTCACGGGCCGCTTCCTGATCACCGGCGGCTTCCGGGATCAGCCGTTCGTCAAAGGTTCGTTCCTGATAATCTTCACCGTAGCAATAGTCAATCCATTGCACGAACTCGAATAAAACGGTCAGAGAAAGCACAGCGTCATTCCGGGTGATCACCCTCCCCGTATGGACCGCCAGGTTCCCCACTTTGATAATATACTGCAGTTTCGGCCAGGTCGCCGGATCAACTGCATAGCGGAAACCCTCTTCGTGAATCAGCGCCTGCAGGTTATCCCGGTACGGCTTCTGCATGGTGTTATCTGCCGAATAGACCCATTTCACCGCCAGCTCAAGGGCTTTACTGCTCCCCACCGCCGACATGGCCGGTGAAACAGGCAACACCTTCTCCGCCTCGATACAAGCCGTGGCAAAGAGACG
>JAAYMP010000098.1 GCA_012521315.1 Bacillota bacterium | reverse complement strand
CCGCCCCTCCGCGTTTTTCTTTTTTGGTGCCCGTGCGTTTAACTGCCGGGCCGGTTCATCTTTGAGGTTGGTTGTCTTATTTCTCCCAGTTTAACTTCCTTCCGACTCCAGGCGGCGCTTGATCTCCTGGCCGACGATGACGCCGGAGATGGAGGCCTGCATCAAACCGCGGGTCACCCCCGCCCCGTCCCCGACGGCAAAGAGCCCGGAGATCTTCGTCTCCAGGTTGGCGCTGAGGTGCAACCGGGAGGAGTAGAATTTGACCTCGACCCCGTAGAGGAGGGTGTTCCGCGAATTGACCCCGGGCGCAATCGTATCCAACGCCTCGAGCATCTCCATGATCGCCAGAAGATGCCGGTAGGGGAAGACCAGGCTGAGGTCGCCCGGGGTCGCTTCCTTCAGGGTGGGGATGACCAGCCCTTTCCGCAAGCGTTCCGGGGTCGACCGGCGGCCCATCTGCAGGTCGCCCAAACGCTGGACGATCACGCCCCCGCCCAGCAGATTGGCCAGCCCGGCCACGTAACGGCCGTAAGTAATCGGCTCTTTAAACGGCTCCGTAAAATTTTTGCTGACCAGCAAGGCAAAGTTGGTGTTGGCCGTTTTTTCATGGGCATGGCTATGGCCGTTCACCGTCTGGACGCCGTCATTGTTCTCCACCACCACTTCCCCGTAGGGGCACATGCAGAAGGTTCGGACCCGGTCTTCAAAGGTATGGGAGTAGTAGATGAACTTGCTCTCGTATACAACGGAGGTCAACGGTTCCATCACTTCCGCGGGAACCTCCACACGCACCCCGATGTCCACCGGGTTGACCGTCGTCGGCAACCCCAGCCGGCGGCCTTCGGCCACCAGCCATTCAGAGCCTTCCCGCCCGGGTCCGATGATAATGTATTTGGCCCGGTATTCCTGGCCGTTCTTTAAACGGACCCCAACGGCGACCCCCTTTTCCACCAGCAGCTCCGTACAGGCGCTGTTAAACGCGACTTCGACCCCTTTCCGCTCCAACTCCTCCTGCATCGCTTGGAGAACCGCCAACGTCCGCCCGGACCCCAGATGCCGGATCCGGGAGGGGATCAGCCGCAAGTCAGCCATGACCGCTTTTTTGGCGATGGCAGCGACTTTCTCCTCGTCATCGCCGTAGACGTGCTCCGGAGCGCCAAAGCGGAGGTAAATATCGTCCACATACCGGATCATCTTGTAGAGGCGTTCTTTGGAGATATATTCATCTAAAAAGCCGCCAACTTCCGTTGAGAGGGTCAGTTTGCCGTCGCTGAACGCCCCCGCGCCCCCCCAACCGCAGACGATGGAACAAGGTTGACACTTGGCACAAGGGATATTCCGTTCTTTGGAGTGGCAAACCCGTTCCGCCAGGCTCTTCCCTTTCTCCACGATCAAAATTTTGCCGGTCCGCGCCACCAGTTCCAGAGCGGCGAAGATCCCGGCCGGTCCACCACCGATTATAATCACATCATATGTTTTTGCCATTTTGTCCCCCTTCTTCCTACATCCTTTTACTTATGCCAAAAACGGGGGCATATTAACACGAGGAGCGGCAGGATTTCCAATCTTCCCGCCAACATCAACAGGCTTAACCCCCATTTGGCCAAGGGATGTAAACTCGCGTAGTTCCCTAAAGGCCCCACAACCGCTCCCAAACCCGGGCCGATATTGCCGAGGCAGGAGGCGGCGGCGCTTACGGCCGTAATTAAATCAACCCCGGTCGCGGCGACCCATAAAGTCCCGAACGCAAAAAGGGTGAGGTAAATAAAGAAGAAGGCCGCCATACTGTGAATGGCCGTCGCCGGCAAAGTAACCCCGTCCAGTTTGGTGGGGATCACTTGTCGCGGGTTATAAGCCCTGATTACCTGCCGGCGGAGATACCGGAAGAGGGCGACCAACCGCCCAATTTTGATCGCGCCCGCCGTTGATCCGGTACACCCCCCAAAAAACATCAACACTAAAAGGATGGCGCGGGCCAGATCCGGCCACTGGTCGAAATTGTCGTTGGAAAACCCGGTGGTGGTAATGACCGAAACAACCTGAAAGAGGGCCCGGCGGCCGGCTTCCCCCCAAGAGAGACCATACTGGCCGGTTAAGGCGATTGCGACCAAAAGGGAGGAGACCAGAATCACCCCGCAAAAAACCCGGAATTCCGTGCTTTGCCAGAGCGGTTTAAGCGTCCTTTTCTTCAGGATCCGGTAGTAAAGGGAAAAATTAAGTCCGGCCAAAAACATGAAAACAATAATGATCAGCTCGATCGGCCAACTATGGAAAGCTTCCACACTAGTGCTCCGGGTGGAAAAGCCGCCGGTGGCGAGCGTGGCCATCGCGTGGGTCACCCCTTCATACCATGACATCCCCGCCAAGCGGAGGATAATGGTCTCAAGAAGGGTGAACCCGCTATAAATTAACCAAAGGACAACCGAGGTGGTCCGCAGGCGGGGCACTACTTTGTCCGGGAAGGGACTGGGTACTTCCGCTTCGTAGAGAAAAACCCCTTGCCGTAAAGCGGGAAAAAGGGCTAAAGAAAGAACAATGATGCCCATCCCGCCCAACCAGTTGGTTAAACTTCGCCAGAAGAGAATCCCCCGGGCGGTCCCCTCCACATTGGTTAAGATCGAGGCCCCGGTCGTGGTGAATCCGGACATCGCTTCAAAAAAGGCGTCGGTATAGGTTGGGGTCGTTCCCGACAAAAGGAAAGGCAGGGCGCCAAAGACGGTCACCAGGAGCCAGCCCAGGCCCACCACCGCCAACCCCTCCCGCCGCCGGAAATCCCCCTCCGGTTTGATGAAGGCCAGTAACCCCCCGGCCAGTAAAGTAAGGCCAATGCTATACATGAAAGCCAAGGCATCGCTTCCGCGGTAGAAAAGGGCGACCCCCAAAGGAATAACCATTACCATCGCCAGTAAGATTAGGATTTTGCCCACCCTGTTGAGAACCAACCGCAACCTCATTTTATCCTGCTCCTCATTAATGATAAAACAGCTTCTCTACCTCTGGAACCAGCTTTTTCAGGGCGAAGACGATCACATGATCCGACGGTTGAATCCAGGTGTCGCCCCGGGGGACGATGACCTCACCCTCATGGATTACGGCGCCAATCAGAATCCCGGGGGAAAGCCCCAGTTCCCGCAGTTTCCCTTTGGTAACCGGGGAATTGGGTTCCGGGATTACTTCCAGGATCTCGGCGTCCCCCGATTGCAAGAGGTTGATATGGACAATATTACTTTTCCGCACCAGTTTCAGGACGGTGTTCACCGTCAACAGCCGCGGCGTGATGGCCGCCGTCACCCCGACGGTGTCGGCCAGGGGGATATAATCCTCCCGGCCAATCTCACAGATCACCTCTTGCACGCCGATTTTGCGGGCCAGAAGACTGGCCATCAGATTATCGCTCTCTTTCCCCAGGAGGGAAACGAAAGCATCATCCAGCCCGATATTTTGCTCTTCCAGAGCTTCCTTGTTGGTCGGATCGGCACAGATGATTTCACATGCGGGTAAATCGGCGGCGATCTCCGCACAGAGCTCCGGGTTGGGTTCCAGGACGATAATCTCCGGCCTTTTCTTCTTTTGTAGTAACAAGCGGATCAAATACTGCGCAATTAAGCCCCCGCCGGCAATCACTACCCGCCGGAAGACCGGGGTTTTCTTTTTGGTCAAGCCGTTTAAGTGATGGAACCCCAAGGTCTCTCCAAGGACTAAGATTTTGTCGTCGGGAAGGATGCGGGTTTCCCCCCGCGGAATCAGGGCTTTCCCCTCCCGGGCAACCGCCACGATGGTAAACCGGTCCAGGTTAAGGTCGGCGATCCGCTGGCCGGCAATCTCCATCTCCTGGGTGACCTTAAGCCCGACGAGACTGAGTTTCCCATCATAAAAATACTCGACATCGGTGGCCATCGGCATGGCAATTAAACGGAAGATCTCCTGGGCCGCCAAGTGCTCGGGGTTGATAATCCGGTCGATGCCGTAATGGGAAAAGGAAAGGATGTAAGGATGATAGGAAATATAGTCGGGGTTGCGGATCCGGGCCACGGTCATCGGCACCCCGCTTTGTTTCGCCGTCATACAGGCAATCATGTTTAACTCATCATGTTCGGTAACGGCGAGGATAATATCGACGGTTTTAATGTCCACCGCTTCCAAGACCCGCGCGCTGGCCCCATTCCCGGCCACCGTCATCACATCCAGATCGGCCGCCGCAACCTTTAAAACCTCCGGGTCTTTATCGATAATAATCACATCATGGCCTTCTTCGGAAAGGGCCTTTGAAATGTTATAACCGACGCGGCCAAGGCCGACAACGACAATCCGCATTTTCGCTTCCCCCAGTAAAGTAATTACCCCAAAGGGTGCCGGGATAAATTCCATTAGTTAATCCTGAAATTCTCTTTATTATAGATCAATTTTCGAAAAATGCAACCAAGGACAAAAAAGGATCTCTCTGTCGCCAGAGGGATCCTTCCTTGTTCCCAAAGCATCGCTGCTTATATCTTTTCCACTTTCAGCCCGGCCGGATACCCGTTAATATCCCATTCTTCAAGGTCCTCGCCCGGCGTTTCCCGGCGCACAATAGCCACCGCCAAGGTCTCCTCCTGGATATAGGCTTGGAACGCCTCAACGGCGGCGGACACTTCCGGACCCGCCCAGTAAGTGATCCGGATCCGGTCCGTCAGTTCAAACTGCGCGTTTTTCCGCATATTCTGCACCTTGGAGACGATCTCCCGGGCCAGCCCTTCCTGGACGAGGGCCGACGTCAGGGTGGTCTCCAGGATGACATAGTTGTCCCGGTCCGCCTCCATGGCGTAACCCGGCCGGTCCGCCGTCCGGACCTCCAGATCCTCCGCCGTCAATTGGACCGTCTGGCCGTCCACCGTCAGGGTGATCTGGCCGTCCCGCCGCAATGCCTTCACCAAGTCCACGGCGGCGCTCCCCGCCAAGGCCTGGCCGATCTGTTTCAGCAAGGAACCGTACTTCGGGCCGAGGACGGCAAAGTTGGGCTTTACCGTGTAGTCCACATAGTCGTCGGGCGCCTCCACGTAGTGAATGGCTTTGACGTTCAACTCCTCTTTCACCAGATCTTCCATGGGCTTCAACAACGCTTCGTGCTTGCGGTCGATCCGGAGGGCGGCCAGGGGCTGCCGGACTTTGATCTGCACCCGGTTCCGGGCGGCCCGCCCCAGGGAGACCAGGTCGATCACCAAACCCATGTGCCGCTCCAGCTCAAGGTCGATCAGCGCTTCGTCGGGTTCCGGGTAGTACGCCACGTGCACGGAGGGCTGCTTCGCCGGGCTGCGCACCAGGTTGCCGTAGATGTCCTCCGGCAGGAAGGGGGCGAAGGGGGCCATCAGCTTCGCCACGCCCACCAGCACCTCCCAGAGGGTGCGGTAGACCGCTTTCTTATTCCTGTTCATCTCCGGTGCCCAGAAACGTTCACGGTTACGCCGGACATACCAGTTGGAGAGTTCGTCAATGACAAAGGTTTGGATGGTCCGGACCACTTTGGTCAGTTCGTATTCGGCCATATCGGCCCGGATCTG
>JAAYMP010000097.1 GCA_012521315.1 Bacillota bacterium | reverse complement strand
TTTCACCTTTTCCACCTCGTCAACGGTGACTTGGTGGTGGGTACGGCAGTAGCCGGGCCACAGGTGGAATTTTTTCTCCGGCACCAAGTCACCGTTGACGAGGTGGAAAAGGTGAAACGATCTCACCCCGAAGCCAAGCTTTTAATCCATCCCGAGTGCCGGCCGGAGGTCCTCGCCCATGCCGATTTTATCGGCAGTACGAAACAGATCCTGGAGCAAGTGGCGAAGATGGATGCTTCCACTTTTATTATCGGCACCGAGATGGGGATCATCCATGGTTTAAAAAAGCGTTACCCGAATAAACGGTTCTATCTATTAACTCCCAAGCTGGTCTGTCCGAACATGAAAAAAACCACCTTGGCGGAGGTGGCCGCCGCCCTCCGCACCGGGCAACCGGTCATTACCGTACCGGAGCCCATTCGCTCCCAAGCCCGCCGTAGTCTCGAACGGATGCTGGCGGTTATATAGGTTTTCCTGCTGTTCCTTCCCTCTTCTCGCGCGCGGGGAGAGGTTTCCCTTTTATATCCATATTTACTAAGGAGGCCGTACGGATGAAGATAAAACTTTCCACTGCCGGTCTGCACACCACATCTTTTCTGGTGATCGGCAGCGGAATCGCCGGACTTTATACCGCCCTTACATTAGCAGAAATTGCCGATGTCTCTTTAGTCACCAAAGATCTGTTGGAAGAGAGTAATACCAACTACGCCCAAGGCGGCATCGCCGTCGCCCTCAGTCCGGCCGACTCGCCCCATGCCCACTACACAGACACGATTAAAGTCGGTGCTGGTCTCTGCTTGCCTCCTGCCGTTACGGCTTTAGTAAACGAAGGGCCGGCACGGGTCCGGGAATTAATCGGGTGGGGGGTCCCCTTTGATTTTGATCCCGACGCCGGCACTTTTCTCATGACCCGTGAAGCAGCCCACTCCTTTCCCCGGGTTTTACACGCCGACGGTGACGCCACCGGCCGGCAAATCAGTAAGGCCCTTGCCCGCCGG
This sequence comes from Bacillota bacterium, assembly GCA_012521315.1. Classification (GTDB taxonomy): domain Bacteria; phylum Bacillota; class UBA4882; order UBA10575; family UBA10575; genus Capillibacterium. The sequence continues at coordinate 1,339 of JAAYMP010000097.1, read as the reverse complement.
GTCCGGGCCCATCCCCGCATCACCGTAAAGGAAAACCATTTTGTCGTGGCGCTGCTCAACGGTGAAGATGGCTGCTACGGCGCCTTGGCCTTGGACGAAACCGGAACCCAGACCGGCCTTTTAGCGGAGGCAACCATCCTGGCCACCGGTGGTTGCGGGCAGATCTTTACCGATACCACCAATCCGGCCGTGGCGACCGGCGACGGGCTCGCCTTGGCCTACCTGGCAGGAGCCCCCTTAGCCGATCTGGAGTTTGTTCAGTTTCACCCGACCGCCCTCCACCTGGACGGTGCCCCTTGTTTTCTGATCACCGAAGCCGTCCGGGGCGAGGGCGGTATTCTCCGCAACCGGAAAGGGGTCCGCTTTATGCCGTCCTACCACCCCCAGGCGGAACTGGCCCCCCGTGATGTGGTCGCCCGTAGCGTCTGGACGGAAATGGCGAAAACCGGCAGCGACCATGTTTTTCTTGATCTCTCCCTGTTAAGTCCGGAACTGATTAAACGCCGTTTTCCCAATATCTACGAAACCTGCTTGGGTTACGGCCTTGATATCACTAAGGAACCGATTCCGGTCGCGCCCGCCGCCCACTATATGATGGGGGGCGTCGCCATCGACCTCCACGGCCGGACTGGCTTGCCCCGGCTCTTTGCCTGCGGGGAAGCGGCCAACTCCGGGGTGCACGGGGCCAACCGTTTAGCCAGTAATTCTCTGCTGGACAGTTTGGTCTTCAGCCACCGCATCTTTGAATATCTGCAAAGCCGGCGGCAGCCATGCCCGGTCCTCCCGCCCGAATTAACCGCGGTTTTCCTCACCGAAACCAACCCGGAAAATTTAACCGTTGATCGTTTGGCCCTCAAAGAGTTGGCCTCCACCCACCTGGGGATTATCCGCCGGGAAGCCGACTTGGAAAACGCCCAACGCCGTTTAGCCCCGACGACACCGGCCGCGCCTGCTCCCTTAAGTCGCCCTTATTTAGAGTTACAAAACATGCGCCTGCTGGTCCGGCTAATGCTCGAAGCGGCCCGCACCCGCCAAGAAAGCCGGGGCAGCCACTACCGGGCCGATTTCCCCGCGACGGACCCCAGTTGGACCAGGCGGATTGTTTTTTCGCCGGCCGGCATTGGTTTTATCCCCGCCGACCAGCCTTTTACCTGGTCGTGGTAGAAAGAGAGGTGTTGCGCGATGGAACTACCGAAGTACGTCTATACCGATCTGGTCCGCCAAGCCCTGGCGGAAGATTTAGGCCCCGGTGACGTCACCTCCCTGCTGACCATAGAGTCAGCGGCCACCACCACCGGCCGTTTTATCGCCAAAGAGCCCGGGGTGATCTGCGGCTGGG
>JAAYMP010000096.1 GCA_012521315.1 Bacillota bacterium | reverse complement strand
CGACCATGCGGAGCATATTGGCGAGCATGCCCAGGCGAAGGTGGAGGAGAAACTGCCTTTTTCGCAGGTGGCGATGGACGAGATTGGACTGCTTTACGACAAAGTGTTGGATATTTGTAAGAAAGCCTTGATTGCCTTGGAGGAAGACGACCCGGTTTTGGCGCGGCAGGTGTTGGAGCGGGAGATGGTCATTGACAAACTCCAGGAAGAGATGCGCCAGAACCATATCAACCGACTCAACCAGGGGCGCTGCTGGCCCGGTTCGGGCATCATCTACCTGGATCTGCTGGCCAATTTGGAACGGGTGGCCGATCATGCCGCCAATATGGCGGAAGTAGCCCTGGTGGGGAAGGAGGAGCTGATCTGAGGATGGCGAAAAAACGGAGTTGGTCACCAAGACGGACCGAAGACCGTCCGGAACGTAATGACCGGCAGAAAGAGTTAAAAACGGAGATCCGCGGCGTGGTCTATTTGGGCTTGGCGGTCCTGCTTTATCTGTCTTTACAGATGAAAGAGACGGGGAGCTTTGGCCAGGCGGTCCGTGGGGTTTTATATACGGTGACCGGTAAGAAGGGTTCTTTTCTTTTACCAGTGCTTTTTGCCGTATTGGGTTGGCAATTGCTGAAGAACCACCGTAAATTTTCCTTGACCTACCGCTATGTGGGCGTGGTCCTCGGTTGTTTCTGGGGAATTCTCCTGATTCATCTGCTCGCCATTGGAGTGCCGGCCACGCCCTTGCCCCCTGCTTACCGGGAAGGCGGCGGGGCGGTGGCCAGTATTATTTTGTTCGGATTGAACCGGATCTTCTCCGTCCCGGGGACGATCGTGGTTTTGAGCTTACTGCTGCTCATCGCGGTCATTCTTATGCTCGACCGTCCTTTGCTCCAGTTTTTAGCCGACCTCGCCGGCCGGATTGGCGCCAAAAGCCCCCTGCTTTTCCGGCGGCGGAAACCCCCGGCTAACCTCCCTTATGAACAGGTTTCGGCGGCGACGGAAGAAAAAACGGCCGTTCCCGCCCGGGAACCCCGGGTTGAAACCGAGGAGGGCCGGAAGGAGCCCCGCCCGCGAAGGAAGGAGCAGTCACCGCGGGAGGTCCCGGCGTTGATGGCGGTTACCGGCGGTCGGCAATTGGGGCCCTACCAATTACCGGCCCTTGATCTTTTGCAACCGCCGCCAAGGTCCCGGCGGAATCAGAAGTTTTTGGACCAATCGGACCAATTGGAGGCGACGCTGGCTTCCTTTGGCGTGCAGGCACAGGTCACCGCGGTCCATCAGGGCCCGGTCATTACCCGTTACGAAGTCCATCCGGCGCCGGGCGTCAAGGTGAGCCGGATTGTCAACCTGGCCAATGACCTGGCTTTGGCGCTGGCGGCGCGAGGGCTCAGGATCGAAGCGCCGATCCCCGGAAAATCGGCGGTCGGGATCGAAGTGCCCAACCAGGAAGCGCGGATCGTTCCCCTCCGCGAAGTCATCGAGTCCCGCGCGTTTTGGAACGCCGGGAAACTGGGGATTGCCCTTGGGGTCGACATCACCGGGGAACCGAGCGTGGCCAACCTGGACCGCATGCCCCACCTTTTGATTGCGGGGGCGACCGGCTCCGGGAAAAGTGTCTGCCTGAATTCATTGTTGCTTTCGCTCCTCTACCGGGCTTCACCGGTGGAGGTGAAACTGGTTCTGATCGACCCGAAACGGGTGGAACTGTCGGTTTATGAAGGAATCCCCCATCTGGCCTCGCCGGTGGTTACGGAGGCGAAAAAGGCGGCCGCGGTACTCAAAGCGGTCGTGACGGAGATGGAGGCGCGGTACAAGGCTTTTGCGGCAAGAGGGGTGCGGGATATTGCCCGCTATAACCGGGCGGTGAAGGCGGACGAGCTCCTGATGCCTTATATGGTCGTGGTCATTGACGAATTGGCCGACCTGATGATGGTGGCGCCGGTGGACGTGGAGGACGCCATCTGCCGGTTGGCTCAGATGGCGCGGGCGACCGGGATTCACCTGGTGGTGGCCACCCAAAGGCCGTCGGTTGATGTGATCACCGGCTTAATCAAGGCCAATATCCCGTCCCGGATCGCCTTTGCCGTTTCTTCCCAGGTGGATTCGCGGACCATCCTGGATAGTGCCGGGGCCGAAGAGTTGTTGGGCCGGGGCGATATGCTTTTTGCGCCGGTGGGCGCTTTAAAACCCGTCCGGTTGCAAGGGGCTTTGGTCTCGGATGAAGAGATCAAACTGGTCACCGACCACTGGCGGCGGCAAGGGTCACCCGAGTATGTGGAGGTCTTGGCCAATCCCCCGGCTGCGGAAGCCCGGGGCGAACTGGGGACGGAAGATGATGAACTGTTCTGGGATGCGGTGCGGTTGGTGATCGACCAGGAACAGGCTTCCGCTTCTTCCCTGCAGCGCCGCTTCCGGATCGGTTATACGCGGGCGGCCCGTTTGATCGACATGATGGAAGAACGGGGCTTTGTCGGCCCGTACGAGGGGAGTAAACCCCGGGCCGTGCTGATCAACCGCCGCCAGTTGGAGGAGTTTAGAAAGAACGACGCTTAAGCCGGTGGACTTGGCGATTGACTTTATTTTGCAGGAGGAGTTGCGGGCGGTCCCCACGAATTCTTTGCAAAGAAAACTGTGTTTAGCAGGCGCTTTGCTTAGGAGGGACAAGAAGTGAAAGAGATAGGTGCAATTTTAAAAGCGGCGCGCGAAGAAAAAGGATTATCCTTAGAGGATTTGCAGATGCTGACCAAGATCCGGGCCCCCCAGTTGGAAGCCATGGAAGCGGGCGATTTTCATAAACTCCCGGGCGAAGTTTATGTGCGCGGGTTTATCATTAGCTACGCTAAAAATGTAGGGTTGGATCCCGAACCGCTTTTGGCGGAGTATTATGCCATGAAAAAACAGGCGGTTCTGGAAGAAGCCGACCCGGGTGCGGACGCCGGGGCGGAGGAGACCGCTTCCGCCGGCAGGGTCGTGGCGCGGAAAAGTTTGGCGAGGACAAATCCGGGTCTGAAGAAAGCCAATCTGTTGGTGATGGCCAGTGTCGGCCTGGTGGTGGTGGCCGGCCTGGCCATCGGGAAATATTATGCCGGGAAACCGGCCACGATGGCCACGATGGAGAACGGACCGGTTACGGTGACGGAAGAGCAGGCGGCGACGGCTCCCGTCAATCCGCCGTCGGCGGCCGGGCCGGCGGAAAACCAGGACCGGACGGAAGCAACGGTCACGGAGGAGCGGGAAACGGCTGCGGCGCCGGTTTTGCCTGCCGGTAAAGGCCATTTGGTTGTTGAGGCCCGTGAGGTGGTCTGGCTTGGTCTTTACCAGTTGCCGGCCCGGACCATAATCTTTGAAGGCACCCTGCAACCCGGCGAAAGACACGAATGGTTCCCCACCGCCGACGTCTACTTGCGGATTGGTAACGCCGGCGGGATCCGCGTCTTCTACAACGGAGAGGACCTCGGGGTTCTCGGTTCCTCCGGCCAGGTGGTCACCAAGGTGCTCCCGGCGGACTGAAACGAACTTGTCTTTTCGGAAAGGAGATCCGCCCCGGGAGACGAATAAGCCAATAGGTGAAGAAGATGGATCGGTTCACAAACGAAAAGATTATTGGCGACGTAAAAGAGAATAATGATATTGTTGCGGTGGTCTCCGAGTATGTCAACCTGAAGCAGAGTGGACGGTCCTTCACCGGTTTGTGCCCCTTCCATAGTGAAAAGACCCCGTCTTTCACCGTGAGCCGGGAAAAGCAGCTTTTCTACTGTTTCGGCTGCGGGGCGGGGGGCGATGTTCTTTCGTTTATCATGCGGATCGAAAATCTTTCTTTCGGCGCGGCCCTCCGTTTTCTGGCCGAGCGGGCGAATCTTCAGTTGCCGGAGTTTGAGCCATCGCCGACGCGCCAAAAACAGGAGGAAGAGCGGGAACGACTTTACCGGTTGAATGCCTTTGCGGCCGAATTCTACAGAAAGATCCTTTGGCAGACGAAGACCGGGGAAAAGGCCGTGGCTTACCTGGAAGCCCGCGGGATCACCCGGGCGACCGCCGAGAAGTTTGGCCTGGGCTACGCGCCACCCCAATGGACGGCGCTGGTGGGCCTCTTCCGGAAAAAAGGGGTCGCCCTTGACGAGGCGGAAAAGGCCGGCCTGGTCTGCGGCGGCGCGGAAGGATACTATGACCGTTTCCGCGACCGGTTGCTGTTTCCAATCACCGACCCCCGCGGGCGGGTGATCGGTTTCGGCGGGCGACTTTTGGGGGACGGCCAACCGAAATATTTAAACTCACCGGAGACCGCGGTCTACCAAAAGAGCCGCTGCCTTTACGGGCTGGCGGAGGCCCGGGAAGGGATACGCCGGCAGGGGCGGGTGATTATTGTTGAGGGCTATATGGATGTGATCCAAGCCCACCAACATGGTTTTAATGAGGTGGTTGCCTCTTCCGGGACGGCCTTGACGCCCGAGCAAGTCCGCCTCCTGAAGCGTTTTAGCGATCAAGTTTTGATCGCCTACGACGCCGATGCCGCCGGGGAAGCGGCGACGATCCGAGGGTTGGATCTCCTGGCGGCGGCGGGGGCGGAGGTCCGTGTGGTCCGCCTGCCGGCCGGCGAGGATCCCGACTCCTTGCTGAAGAAGGAAGGCGCGGCGGGCTTTCGGCGCTACTTGGCGGAGAGTGTTGACCTTTTCACCTTTAAGCTGGCCTATATTCTCGAGAAGAGCGACCTGGCGACCCCGACCGGAAAGGCCCAGGCGGTCCAGCGGGTCTTCCCCCTCCTGGCGCAGGTGCCAAACGAGATCGCGCGGGAAGACTACCTGAAGCAGACCGCGGCGGCGGTGGGGGTCTCCGAAACCTCCGTTTATGACCAATGGCGCATATACAAGTACAATTTAAGGAAAAATAAACAACGTTTGGATATAAAAAACAACCGGCGGCATACTAATGATATTGCCCCGGAACGCCGGCAACCAACGGCCGGAACAGCGGGGGAGAAAGAACTTTTGCCGCTGGAAAGACAACTTTTACGGGGCTGTTTGCAGGAGAAAGATTTTTTTGCGCGAATAAGAAGAACGTTAAAAGAGATCAAGTTTTCCGACCTGCTTTATGACAGCTTGCGGCAGCAGTTGGCCGATGAGAACCGGCCCGGGGAATGGCCGCCACCGGCGGACGCTTTTCCCCCGGAAACCCGCGGCTTGTATCTGGAACTGCTGGCCGAGACCGAAATGAATCCCTTGCCGGTCGACCTGGACGGGTGTTTGAAGCGTCTGCGCCAGCGCCAGTTGACGGAGGAGATCCGGCGCTTGGAACAAGAGGTGGCGGCGAGCCTGGATGGGCAGGCGGACGGAGTCCCGCCCCATAAGTTGCAGGAGAACTTGGCGTTGTTAAACGAACTCCATAAGAAATTCCGGGAAGAGTTTCCGACTTTCGCTGGCTTAATATAAAGCTTGATTACTACTTCAATTATTTCTCCGGTTTTCTCTGGGAAGGATGATTGAAAAAGTGAGTAAGGAAAAAGAGGTTAAAAAAGCTGATTTGTCCTTGGATGAGCAAGTTAAAGGAAAAGAAGACCAAGAAGCGCTAAAAGCAGCCGCAATCAATGAGATCCTTTCTTTAGGCAAGAAAAAGGGTGTGGTGACGTATAAGGACATCATGGACACCTTTGACCGCATCGATCTTGCGCCGGAGGAAATTGACGGGATCTACGAACTGTTGACCAGTAAAGGCATTGATTTTGTGGCTGAAGATGAGGAATCCAAGGACAGCGACGCCGGTGACAGTGAATTGGAACAAGATGTCGATCTTTCCCTCCCGGAAGGCATTGCCTTGGATGATCCGGTCCGGATGTACCTGAAAGAGATCGGCCGGGTCCCCCTTTTGTCGCCGGAAGACGAATTGGAACTGGCACGCCGGGCGCAAGCCGGTGATGAAAATGCCAAGCGGCGGTTGGCCGAAGCCAACCTGCGTTTGGTGGTGAGTATTGCCAAAAGATACGTCGGCCGGGGCATGCTGTTTCTCGACCTCATCCAGGAAGGTAACCTGGGTTTGATTAAAGCCGTCGAAAAATTTGACTATCATAAAGGGTTTAAATTTAGCACCTATGCGACCTGGTGGATCCGGCAGGCGATCACCCGGGCCATCGCCGACCAGGCGCGGACGATCCGGATTCCCGTTCATATGGTAGAGACGATCAATAAACTGATCCGCATCTCCCGTCAGCTCTTGCAGACGTTGGGGCGGGAGCCGACCGCGGAAGAGATCGCCGAAGAGATGGGCATGAATGTTGAGCGGGTCCGGGAGATCATCAAGATTGCGCAGGAGCCGGTCTCCCTCGAGACGCCGATTGGGGAAGAGGAAGACAGTCACCTGGGGGATTTTATCGAAGACCAGGATGTGCCGGCTCCGGCCGAAGCCGCTTCCTTCCGGTTGCTCAAGGAACAGCTGGAAGAAGTGCTGGATACCCTTACCACCCGGGAGGAAAAGGTTTTGCGGCTCCGTTTTGGTTTGGAAGACGGGCGCGCCCGGACTTTGGAAGAAGTCGGCCAGGTCTTCGGGGTGACCAGAGAGCGGATTCGCCAGATTGAAGCGAAAGCCCTGCGGAAACTGCGCCATCCCAGCCGGAGCAAGAAACTGAAGGATTTTCTGGAATAGGCCCGGCACCCTTGACGGAAGAAGAAAAAGGGGGTATAATTTAATTTGCGCAATAAACTCCTCGATAGCTCAACGGTAGAGCACCCGGCTGTTAACCGGGCGGTTGTTGGTTCGAATCCAACTCGGGGAGCCATAATTTTTGGGCCCATAGCTCAGCGGTGGAGCAGTCGGCTCATAACCGATCGGTCCCTGGTTCGAATCCAGGTGGGCCCACCAATCGATCTATTTTGCTTATTGGCGAAAAGTGGCAGCACACCACTTTTTTTGTTACTAGCGGCTTTTCTCCCGGAAAAGCCCTGCCTGGTTGGTAAATAAAGGCAAACCCGCGAAAAGATTACGGGGTAAGCAGGAAATGCGGGGACAACCGCGAAAATAGTAAAGAAAGAGTTATCATGTACAGTCCTTGGTTTATATTATTATAAAAAAGCAACCTGTTGGGATGTAAACAGAAGGTGGAGCATGAATGCCGACTGTGCGGGAGATTACCACGATCCTTGAAGAACTGGCACCCTTGGCGTTGGCCGAATCCTGGGATAACGTCGGTTTGCAGGTTGGCCGCTTCGACCGCGAAGTCACCGGTCTTTTACTGGCGCTGGATTTTTCCGAGGCGGTTTTGGCTGAAGCCCGCCGGAAAGAGGCAAATTTGATCGTCACCCATCATCCTTTAATCTTCAAACCCCTCAATAATCTCCAGTTTGACCGGCCCGGAGGCGAAGTTTGGGAGGAGATGATTGCTGAGGGTTTTGTTGTATATGCCATGCACACCAACTACGACCGGGCCGCCGACGGTTTGAACCAGTACCTGGCGGAACGATTACAGCTCGGCCAGGTGGAACCGGTGGAAGAAGGGGCCGAAGAACACCTTAAACTGGTGGTTTATGTTCCGGAAGACCACATCGACCCGGTCTTTAACGCCTTGACGGCGGCGGGGGCCGGCTGGATTGGTAATTATAGCCATTGCACTTTTCGGACGGCGGGACTGGGGACGTTTTTACCGCGCAGCGGGACCAATCCTTTTTTGGGTGAGGTGGGCGCCATTTCTTCCGTCCCGGAGGTACGGTTGGAGACGATTATTCCGGCCTGGAAGCGGGAGAAGGTCATCGAAGTAATGCTGGCCGCCCATCCGTACGAAGAGGTGGCCTACGACCTCTACCCGGTCGTCCAAAAAGACGGCCGCGCCGGATTGGGGCGGGTCGGGGTGTTGCCGCGACCGCAAGCTTTCTCCAGTTTTTTGGCGGAGGTCAAGACCTTGTTTAACGGCGAGACCTTGCGGTGGGGTGGTTTTTCCCGGGAGACGGTACGCAAAATTGCGGTGATCGGCGGCAGCGGCGGTAAATACCTGGGTCAGGCCAAAGGGAAAGGGGCGGAGGTTTTGCTCACCTCCGACCTGGGTTACCATGATTTTCTCCAGGCCGAACAACTCGGGATGACCGTTGTGGAAGTGGGACACCACACCATTGAGGCGGTTGGCCTCAACCGGATCAAGGAATATTTGGAAAAAGACCGGACCTTGACGGCCGAGTTTAAAAAAAGGATCCATCTTAGTGAACACCATATAAAACCCTACACATTCTATTAGTGGTAAGGAAAGACATAGAACCCGGGGACTGCCGTTACGGCTCACTGGGACTACGAAGGAGGGTTTCAAAATGGCCAAAAAGTGCGAGCTTTGTGGTAAAGTTATTTCAGCGGAGCGGCTGGAGGCTTTACCGGAAACCAAGCGGTGTGTGAAATGTGCGAAGGAAAAGGGTTCCGATATTGTTGCCCGGCGGTCCGAGATCGGGATGGACATCGACACCTATAAGGATCTCCTGGGCGCAATCCGTAGCTAAATAATGGACAGCAAGCCGGATTATTTGTTATTGTACCGTTATCAGGAAGCCCGGCGTCGCCTGGCGGCATGTGCGGATGAGCTTGCCGGTTGGGAAGGGAAGCGCGTCCTTGCCGATTTGGAAAAACAGGTCCAGACGGTGCAGGAGGCAGTGGCCGCAATCCGGACCGAATGCGCCCGCTTGAAAACGGAGAACCGGCAGTTGGAAGGGGAATGCCGGGACTACGAAGTACAGCTTCGTGACCTGGAAGCCACTTTGTACAGTGGAAAGATTGCGGCCCCGAAAGAATTGGAACAGTTGCAAAGGCGGATCGCCGAATACCAAACGGCTAAAGCGGCGCGGGAGGAGAAGCTCCTCGACCAGCTTTATATGCTGGAAACCAAAGAACGGGAGTTAGCCGAAGCGCAGGAACAAGCCGGGGCGCTCCAGAGCAAACTGGCGGCCGCGGCGGAAGAGGTGGCCCGGCGGGTTAATTCCCTCCGGAAAAACTGTGCGGAACTGCAAAAAGAAGTGGAGGACCTGGAACGGGCTTTGCCCGAAAGTTTATTAGGGTTCTACCAACGTTCCGCCAAAGCATTAAAGGGGATTGTCGTCGTACCGATTAAAGGAAAAACGTGCGGCTTTTGCCATATGATTCTTCCGCCTGCCGTGTTGGAACAGGTCAAGAAGGGCGGCACCGGGGTGACGTTGTGCGAAAACTGCGGACGGGGGTTGTTTGAGGAGTAATGAACCAGTACGTGAAGGATTTCCGGCGTTTTCTCAACCGTGAATATATTCCGCTGACCAAAGGGATTATTGTGTTGAGTGTTGCCTTGTTTGTTGGCGACGCTTTATTGTCTTTCCTCCGGATTAACCTCTCCTCCTTCTTTGCTTTTCAACCGGCGGTCTGGTGGCTGCGGCCTTGGACTTTACTGACCTATCCTTTAGTGATGCGGGGTTTTGCTGACCTTTTTGCCCTTCTTTGGTTGTGGTTTATCGGCGGCAGCCTGGAACGGACCTGGGGTGGACAAACCTACGGCCTTTTTCTTGGCTTGGCGACGGTGGTCACCAGCCTTGCTTTCCTTTTGAGCTCCTTGTTTTCCGGCGTGAGGAGGTTAATTACCGGTTTGTGGCTGCCCCTGACCGGTCTGACCTGGGTGTGGGCCCAACTCTACCCCGACCGGGAGCTTTTGTTTTGGGGGTTGATTCCGATCCGGGCCCAGTGGCTGGCTTGGATCCATGCCGGCTTGACTTTTTATAGCTATTTGCGGTATCATCTCTTCTACGCGTTGGCTGCGGTCAGCAGTATTGCCGTTGCCTCTCTCTTCACCGGCCAAGGGCCCTTTGCCCGCGGCTTCCGCTACTGGGCGTGGACTCACAACTATCCCGGCAAGGGCTGGGCGGAAAAGCTGAAAAACAAATGGCGGCGGCGACGGTTGAAGGTGATGAAGTAGACCGGAGGCCGGGTCAATAAATCAAGGGTAATGAAGATGGCACCCAAAAAGGCTCCCTGCAGGAGGGGAGCCTTTTACTTTACGGTTTTTATCGGTTTGCGGCATTGGTTGGTTAGAAATGGAGGGCAGTCATGACCAAACCATAGACGCCGTTGCCGTCGTCCTCCCAACTGAGGTGGAGATGGAGCCAGATGAAGAAGAGACGGAGTTCAAAGAGGCCGTCATAACCAAGGTTTCCATCCTGGTAGGAGATATTACCCGCCAAACGCAGGAAACGGGGGCTCCATTCGAAGCCCGTTTGGTAGCAGGGTTGACTGGAGATGCCCCAATCATCGGTAAAACCCTTCTCCATCCCCAAGTGCCAGTAGAGGTTGCCCCAGAGACGGTAAGAGCCCTGTGCCTGGAGGACCAAGGGTAAAGACATTGAGTACTCGGAGAGGCGGGTCTCGGTGTGGTCTTCTTTAAAGTCGATGTCGAATTCGTCCTCGTTAATCGCTTCAACCCAGGAGTAGGAACCCTGTCGGAGGTTTCGCCATTTGATGACCCCCATATTCTTCAGGACCAGACCGGCGCGGAGACGATCGTAGTTATAGGCCACGCCCAGATCAACCAGAAGACCGGTCCCGGAAGGATTCTGGAATAAGGTCTGGAAATTGTTGTCAAAGTCGTCGATTCCCAAATAACGGTAAGACACATCCACATCCAATTGGTTTTCTTCCTTGTTGAAGGAGATTATTCCTTTGTCCACTTCTGCCTTGACCAAACCATAACCTTGGACATAACGCAAAGTCACCCCGACGCCCAGTTGGGAGTTGCTGGTTAAGGTAATCGGGTGGCCGTAAGTAAAATCAAGAGAGGCTCCCGTGAGCACCTGCAGCTTTGACCCACCCAGGTCGTGATTGGCGCTGTCTCCTTCCGTCTTCAGCAGCAAGAGTTTGGGGATCCCGTAGTCCATCTGGGCTGAGCCGATGGTAAAGGGCGTGAAATGCAGGGAAAAACGGCCGATGGTTAGACCGGTTCTGAGCTTGGCGTTAAGCTCGGCTTCAAAGTTTTTGTCTTCCAGCCGGGCCAGGAGTTCCTTTTCCAGGTCGGGGTTGTCCGGAACTAGATCGAGATCACGAAGGGAGAAAAGGTTATTATGCCCTTGCAATGAGATTTGGGGAAAGACAAGTTCAAAATGGGTTTTTGTGAACGCGGCTTCGGCCGGGTTTTCATAAGTGAAGCCCCAAGCAGGCGCTGCCGTGCACCAGAGGGTAAAAAGCAAAGCAAACGCAATGAGGCAATAACGAAGAAACCTTGCCATGGTCACATCTCCTTTCTTATGTAATTTTATGTAATGTCATGTAAGATCATGTAGGATTTTGTAAGATATTTATCGGTAAATTAAAGGGAAAAGATTACAGTTAATTTAAAAACAGATGAAATTTGATTAAAAATGTCGAATAAAAGGAGAAGATCACCGAGCCAACGGCGGTTATTTCATAGATCGTGGTTATTGCAAAAACTGGCCCGGTAGTTCCTGCTGGAGGTTGAGGAGGGGGGCAAACAGGTCGCCGGTGGCGGCCAGGCGGGTGGGGGCGTTCGTGATGTTGAAACTGTCCGGTTGGACGGTGGGGAGTTCTTCCCAGGTGACCGGGACCGAGACGGGAGCGCCGGCGAACGGGCGGAGGCTGTACACGGAAGCAATGGTTTTCCCTTTTTGGTTCTGGAGATGGTCGATGTAGACTTTGCCCCCGCGGGCCGAGACCTTTCGTTCGTTGGTGGCCAGATCCGGGAGGACCCGGATCACGGCCTCCCCGAGCCGTTGGACAAAAGTAGCCGTCTCCTGGTAGCGGTAGACCGGTTTAACCGGAAGATAGAGATGAAGCCCGGTGGCCCCGGAGATTTTGGGGAAGAGTACCAGCCCCAGGTGGTCGGTGAGGCTTTTGAGGGCGAAAGCTACCTGGACGGCCTCGCGGAAGGAGGCCGGGGCCATCGGATCGAGGTCAAAGATGACGTAAGACGGGTAATCCAGGCGCCCCTGGGTGGAGAGCCAGGGGTGAACTTCAATACAGCCCAGATTAACGGACCAGACGAGGGTTTCCAGGTTATTGGCCATGACATAATGGGTTACCCGTTCTTTGGCGCGGATCGGGATGGTTTCAACCCAGGGCGGGGCCTCCGGAAAGTTTTTCTGGTAAAAAAAAGGGCCGTTGATTCCTTCCGGGTAGCGGACCAGGGAGAGCGGGCGGTCTTTGAGATGGGGAGCGAGATAAGGCCAGATCTTTATATAGAAGGCCATGACGTCGGCCTTGGTGTAGCCCTCCTCCGGCCAGAAGGGTTTATCCAGGTTTTTCACGGGAATGTGGCGGCCGTTGACCGTTAAGTGTTGGGTGAGGGTGATCGACAAGACGGGTTCTCCTTTGTCTTTGATATATTTATATTCTCGGCCGGCAGGATATTTTTTAACCGGGGGGAAGTTATAACAAAGACTGGCATTATGGATCTATGTTGCGGAAAAATTAGGTTAGACTAGAAGTTGGTGGCGAAAAGGAGGAAAGGCGATGCGTAAACAAAAAATCTGGTGGATCTTCCTGCTCTGCGGGTTTCTTTCTTTAGGGTCGGCGTTGCCCGCCACGGCGTTGACCGAGAAGGCCTCCTGGCAATTTAAGCATGGGCTCCGGATCTGGGGGGTTGATCTCGTCTGGAGCCGTTTGGGTTACCCGCTGTTTCCCGGCGTGGATACGGCCTACTTTTTCAGTGTTGGCGGCGGCCTTGAGACTTTTGGCTTTTACCGCCAGCCCGACGGGACGCCGTACAAGCCGCCGCGCGACGGCGAGAACCGGGCTTTATACCAAAACGCCAACCTCACTTGGAGTCTGGGCTTGAAACAGGGTTTGGTTTACGACCGGCGCCGCCTCCGGAATCTTTGGGAAGCGTTCCTGGTCTACTATGGCCGTTATGACCACCACCTGTGCGACTGGACGCCGGACGCCCTGCTTTTTGCCACTTCCTTACCGGACCGGACCGGTGGGGTGCAAAATGCGATCGGTACGGGTGTTCTTTATAACCGGGTTGAGGCAGGCCGGGATGACTGGGTGAAGCAAGGGTTTTATGGCGAATTATCGGGTGAGTTTGCCCCGCGCGGCCTCTTCAACGCTGCGACCGGGGCTGATTATTACCGGTTTAACGGGACCGGGCTCTGGTTTTATCCTATCAGGGCCGGGGACAAGATCGGCATTTATCTGGCCGGGCGTTTTATCTACGACCGCCTGGGCGGAGCTTACATTCCGGTCCGGGCCCGGACAACGCTGGGGGGTTTCAGCACTTACCCCGGCTTTACGCCGGGTCTCGGGGGAAGTCTCCGCGGGGCGGAAGCCGGCCGGTTTGACGGTTATGTGAAAGCAGTGCACAACCTGGAAGTCCGGGCCGGTTACCTCCCGTGGCGTGAGTACGGGGTGGTGCCGATGGTGGTTGGCTATCTTGACCTTGGCGTCACCGACAACCTGACTTCCCGTTTGGATTTTGACCAGGTTCTGGGGTCGGTGGGAATTGGGGTCGGGGTCTCCAACCTGTTCCTTTATGGGAATTACTTTTGGCCGGAGGACCGTTTCTCGCTCAACTTGGCTTTGGGCCTCCATTTTTAAGGCCGGCGTTGCGGCACAGTACAAAAGGCAGTGGTTGCGCGGCAACCACTGCCTTTTTTGTGCAAAATACGTTCCATCAATTGTGGCCGGGATGACTTTGCCCGGCTTGCGGCTTGGCGCCGGTCCAAGGCGGACTTTGCTTTGCCGGGCTTGCCGTTAGTCGGCGGGACCCAAAGGAATCGTTATCCCGCTGATCTCCAAGGCCTCTTCCGTCAGGGTGAAAGTCCGGAGGGCCGGGCCGGCCGGGCGCAGACCGGAAGGTAAACTCTCCGGGTCCAGGGCGAGAGTATGGGTGCCCAACGGGACACCTTCGAAGTAGAACCGGCCGTTCTCGTCGGTAAAGACTTTTTGCGCTCCGTCGTCCAGAACAACGCCCACCCAGGAGACGTGCTTTTCCTCCTCGTCCTGGATGCCGTTGCCGTTGCCGTCGATGAAGACTCTCCCGCTGACCGAGCCGTTGGCGGTCACCGCGAAATCGATGAAGAAGTTCTCCTGTTCCCGCAGGCGTATTAACTGCGGTCCGGTCACCGGCGTATAGTTGGCGGGTAAGGAGGGGAGATGAAACTCCACCCGGTAAATCCCCGGGGCCAAGTTGACGAAGAAATATTCCCCCTTTTCGTTGCTGGTGGTGGCGGTGCCGTCGAGCCGGATGCGGATCCCAGAGAGCGGTTTATCACCTTCGTCAAAGCGGCCGTTGGCATTGGTGTCCAGATAAACAATCCCGCTGATGCTGGCCACGTTGTCGTCTTCCGTATAACGGAACGGTTTCCACGCGCCGTCCGCAAACCCCAGCGCGCGGCTGAGGGAGAGCCGGATCACGTTTTCCGGGACTTCATCCCACAAAGCGTCGTAAAGCCGTTGCAGTTCCAGTTTGAGCAGGTAGTACGAAGGAAAGGTTCTTCCCAGGCTCAAACTATAGGACCATTGGGGTTGCTGCCGGGTGCTGACCGGCGAGCGGTACCCCAGGTTCCCGTTGACCTGCCATTTGCCGTCGAAGGTGTTGTAATACAAGCCCAGATTGGCGGTGGTGTAACGGTAGTCTTGCGCCGCGGCGTAAAAGGGCTGTTCCCTGGTGCGCTTCACCTCCGCGAACAGGGTCAGTTCGGGGGAGAGAAACTGATAGAGGGAAAGCCCGGTGGTCAGCTCGTTGATCTGGAAAGCGTCGTCCGGCGGCGTCTCTTTCTTCCCCTGCAGGAGGAGATTGCTCATGAGGAGGGTATTGTCCCGCACATTCCATTTGGTGTCGACCTCACTGATTAAATCCAGCCCGGTGTAACTCTGGTCTTGCCAGGTGTTGAGGGTATCCAGCGCGACCCCGAAAAGGAAGTCGGGGGTGACGGCAAGGGTCAGGTCGCTCAGGAAATATAGTTTCTGTAAGTGGAAGGGGCCTTCCCGGTTCAGAAAGATATCGGCGTTGACCAGTTCTAATTTGGTATTGGTGCCGACGGTTCTTTCCCGTAAGACATGTTTGATGGTGAAGCTGGTTTCTTCCGCTTCAAACCGACCGCGGTCTCCCTCTTCGGTTTTCCATTCTTTCCTGACCCCTCCGGCGAGGCTGTTCTGGCCGTAGCTGCCAAAACGCTTGGTCAGCGTCAGTGTGGCCCCGTCCAACGACCAGGGACGGGAGTCCGGCGTTGCTTCGATAAGATAACCTTCGGCGTTGAGGAGCAGATCTTCTCTCAGTTCGAGTTCGGAAAGGATCTTGCCCCCTTGGCCCGGTTGGGTGTTGACCCCAATGGAAACGGCGGCCGGGATATAGAAGATCACCCCTTCAAAATAGCCGTTTT
>JAAYMP010000095.1 GCA_012521315.1 Bacillota bacterium | reverse complement strand
CCCGTCGAAAGACGGGGGCGCAAAGCTACGGGTCTAAAGTGTGAACACTATGATCGCCGGGCCGCCGAAAAAAATCCCTTTTGTTTTCTTTGGCGTCCCTGCGTCTGTGGAAGGGAGAGGAAGACATGAAACGTTCCTTACTGTATCCGCAGTTTGCCGGGATTTTATTATTACTTATGCTCGTATCCTTACATGTCAACGCCGCCAATCAACTGGCCCACCATAAGGTGAGAGTCGAAATTCCGGAGATTCTGAAGATGGAGATGGGTTCCGGGGAGATCGCCTTTGATCTGGCCCGTTCAAAACCGGAAGAGCCCTTCCCGGCGACCGGCTATCCCGTCTACTATACACCAACGTCGACGGGACAGTATATACCGGTGCGGGTTTTCTCCAACGGGGGGAAAGAATGGCGCCTTCTCATCAGCGGGTTGGACGAACAAGGGCTGACCGAGGGGGCCATCGAGTGGTCGCTGGATGGTGTCAACTGGCGGCCGCTGCGGGTGACGGAGCAGGTTCTGACCACCGGCGGCTTCACCAACGGTTGGTTGGAACTGAAGGTTTATTTCCGCCTCGCGTTCCAGGATTTTACGGAAATCAGACCCGGCCAGTATAGGGTACAGGTCAATTACCAGTTGTCTTCGGTGTAGGGTTCCAAAGACTCCAGCGGCAAGCCTTCGTCATGGAAGAATTCGATCTCTTTTGGCACCGGACGGAGGGGAACGGAAAGGAGAAGCGGCGAAACGGCCGTGACTTCAAAAATGACCGGTTGCGGTTGTTCATAAACCTCTGTGAAGGCAGGGTTATTAAATATTAATTCCAAACGGTACTCACCTGGGAGAAGTGTAAGGAAAAAGGCGCCATTATAATCGGCGCTTTTTTCTATGACCAAGCGGTTGTTTAGGTCGAAAACGGCCACCTTGACCTGGGAGAGGTCTCTTTCTTCGGTTCCGAACAGGTCGCCGGCGCTGCGGTCGACGGCAATCCGGCCATAGACTTCCGTGGGCGGGAGATAGGGCACCAAAACTGCCACGGATTTTTGTGCTGCGGTAATCACTTCTTTTCTGGTCTGTAGCGTGTAATACCCGCCGAATTGGGCGGGAAATTCTATAAATTGCGGCCCGGTGCCGGTAAAAGCGATTTCCCAGTTACCGTCGGCATCAGTGACCGTCTCTCTGATGCCGTTCAAGACAATGGGCAGCCCGGCCAGGACCGGTTCGTCGGAGCTGTGCAAGCCGTTCCGGTCGAGATCGACAAAGGCTTTCCCGTGGAGGCCGGACCATGGCGGCGGAATGTGGAAAAGATACTGCTGTTGCAGGCGGAAAGTCATGCTGTAAACCGGATCCAGTTCGTCGTAAAACAGTTGAGCGTAGACCTGCCAGGAAGTACCGGAAGCCATTTCCTTATTGAGACCCGCTTGGAGCGTGGTGATTTGAAAAAGGGGTGCGGTGATGTCCCACTGGATCAACCCAAAACAGCTCCAGGACTGGCGGTTTGGATGATAACGCCATCTTAGTCCAAACTCCGGCTGCCTGCTCATGGTGGCTTCTTCAAAGGTGAAGGTCTCGTTAAGGAGTGCTTCCAGGTAGTTTTCGGGGGTTATCCGGTAACGGTACCGGCTACTAAGCAGCAAGGACTGGCTTAAAACACTCAGGTTCTCATGGATGTAGTTGGCCGAAAAACTGAACGTGTTTTGGGCATGGCGCCGGGTTGTTCCGGCTTTGACCTCATTGATCCGCCCGT
>JAAYMP010000005.1 GCA_012521315.1 Bacillota bacterium | reverse complement strand
AGCGCCCGCCTTCATGTTGACATTAAGTAAGCGAAAAAGTAAGATATTGATTAGTAGCCTTAAATTGGACTTTTGGTGTCGGTTTGTCGATAAAACAAATAGCCGACGATTGGTCGGCATTTGGAAGGGAAGGTATAAAAACAAAAACCCGGCTCCTGAGAGTCGGGAAACTTTGCTCATTAATGGCGCGTCTGGCAGGATTCGAACCTGCGGCCTACGGATTAGAAGTCCGTTGCTCTATCCAGCTGAGCTACAGACGCAAATCTTTAATTATAATACCATATTCGCTGGGAAAGTACAATCCCCATTGTATACTCGGTTCTTTTCCCGAGGTGCTTTTGGGGCAGGATAAAAGCATCGTTAGTAGTGCTAATTTGGGGATAAAAAGGAGGATGGGCATGGAAACAGTCCACGTACAACTGAACGGCGAAACGAAGGTTGTGGCAAAGGGAACGACCGTGCAGGAGATTTTGGGTGCCTGGCCCGGACAAAGTCATCCTCAGATTATGGCGGCTATGGTCGGCCAGGATCTCCGGGAGCTTTCCTACCGGTTGACCGAGGATACGGTGGTGCGGCCGGTCAATCTTACCCATGTGGACGGAGTCCGGATTTACAGCCGCAGTTTGATCATGGTGATGATCCGGGCGGCGAAGGAAGTCTTCCCCGGTTGTCAGGTGCGGATCATGTACTCTTTAAGCAAGGGACTCTACGGCGAGCTCTATATCGGGCGGCCGGTGGCGGAGAAAGACCTCCGGCTGGTGGAGGAGCGGATGCGGGCGATTATTGCCGCCGATGAAAAGATCGAGAAGCAAAAGGTGCCTTTGGAAGAAGCGATCCGGCTCTTTAAGAACGAGGGCTTGACCGATAAAGTTCAGCTTTTGTCCTATAAGCAAACGAAAGAGGTCCCCATCTACCGCTGCGGCGACTATTATGACTATTATTACGGTTATATGTTGCCGAGTACCGGTTTTTTAAAGGAATTTGAGTTGTTGTATCACCTTCCCGGTTTTCTTTTGCGTTATCCATCCACCACTTCGCCGGAGAAGGTCCCCCCCTATGTGGAACAACGCAAACTCTCCCAGATCTTCTACGAATATGAAAAATGGGGCGAAGTATTGGAGGTCAATGACGTTGGGTCACTGAACCGGATGATCGAGGCGGGGAAGGGGCAAGAACTAATCCGGTTGGCCGAGGCCCTTCAAGAAAAGAAGATTGCCCAGATTGCCGACGAAATTACCCGCGACCGGGAAAGGATCCGGCTGGTGATGATTGCCGGCCCCTCTTCCTCGGGGAAAACCACCTTTACCCAGCGTTTGGCGATTCAGCTCCGGGTCAACGGGGTCCGGCCGGTCTCGCTTTCGCTGGATGATTATTTTGTCAGCCGGGACCGGACACCCCGCAATGAAAAGGGAGAACCCGATTTTGAAGCTTTGGAAGCGATCGATCTGGAGCTCTTCAATGAACAACTGACCGATTTGATTATGGGGAAAAAGGTTGAGATCCCGCGGTTCAATTTTTTGAAGGGAGAACGGGAATACCGGGGGGAAGTTCTTCAGATCAAGCCAGACCAGCCCATCCTGATCGAGGGGATCCACGGGCTCAACGAAAAACTGACCCAGTCGGTACCGAAGGACCGCAAGTTCAAGGTTTATATCAGCGCTTTAACCCAGTTAAACATGGATAACCATAACCGGATCCCCACCACCGACAACCGTCTGATCCGTCGCATTGTCCGGGATAGTAAGTTCCGCGGCCACGATGCCCTGACGACGTTACGCCTCTGGTCGGCGGTACGCCGCGGTGAAGAGAAGAATATCTTCCCCTT